>NZ_JBQHUB010000003.1:0-153106 GCF_052065415.1 Pseudoflavonifractor sp. HCP28S3_F10
AGTTTCTTAAATTCTGGCATATATCGTTTGTTTGGGATCCCTTTTGGCATAGTAAACACCCCACTTGTTAGATAGTATATCATACTGTCTAACAAATGGGGTGCAGTTCACGCAGGCGGGGAGGGAACTTCTGTTTCAATAGGGCAAAGGCAACCGTTACAGCAGCTCCTTTTCGTAGCAAACCAGGACCTCGTCGATGACATCCTCAAAGTGGAAGTCGGCGCTGCCGGCCAGGCGGTAGCCCAGCTTCTCATAAAAGGCCCGGGCGGGGGTGTTGCCCTCGTAGGTATCCAGCCGGATGGCTTTGCAGCCCATGCCCTTGGCCAACCCCTCAGCAAAGGCCACGAATTTCCGGCCCAGGCCGTGCCTGGCGATGACCGGATGGACCACCAGGGTGTGGATGACCAGCACCTCGCTCTTTTTGGCGGGGATGGACCAGGGGATCCCGGCGTACTCGGCGGGCTGGATCTGGTTCAGGTTGGCACAGGCGGCCACCTCGCCGCCCTGGACATCCACATAGAGGGTGCCGGCCTTGCCTGCCTTCCGGGCGGTGTCCCGGGTGGGATAGAGGTCCCGCTTCCAGTTGGTGACGCTCTGGCCGGAGCGTTCCTCCCGGCGGAGGATGGCGTCATAGATATCGCAGATCCCGTCCAGGTCGTTGGGGGTGGCTTTCCGGATCATGGTTCAAAACTCCTTCCGTCATATGGCGGCAGGAAAAGGGAAAACGCCCCGGGGTGGGCATGGATTGCCTTTTCCGGCCGTCTCCATTATAATGATACCATGTGAAAAAGTCAAACCGCGGCGGCCGGAGACGCGCCGGAGCGGGGATAGGAGACCGTTATGGCAAAGACGCTGGTACTGGCGGAAAAGCCCTCGGTGGGCCGGGAGCTGGCCCGGGTGCTGGGCTGCAAAAAGAGCGGCGACGGCTATCTGGAGGGGGAGAAATACATTGTTACCTGGGCGCTGGGCCACCTGGTGGAGCTGGCCGCCCCGGAGGACTACGACAAAAGCTGGCAGAAGTGGGATATGCTCACCCTGCCCATGCTGCCCGAGCGGATGAAAACGGTGGTCATCCCTCAATCCGGACGGCAGTTCCGGGCGGTGCAGGCCCTGATGCGCCGGGGAGACGTGAACGAGCTGGTCATCGCCACCGACGCCGGCCGGGAGGGGGAGCTGGTGGCCCGGTGGATCATGGAGAAGGCGGGCTGGAAAGGCCCGGCCAGGAGGCTGTGGATCTCCTCCCAGACCGACAGGGCCATCCGGGAGGGATTTGCCAACCTGAAGCCGGCCCGGGACTATGACAACCTCTTCTATTCCGCCCGGGCCCGCAGCGTGGCCGACTGGCTGGTGGGCCTCAATGTGACCCGGGCGCTGACCTGCAAGCACAACGCCCAGCTCTCCGCCGGGCGGGTGCAGACCCCCACCCTGGCCCTCATTGTGGACCGGGAGCGGGAGATTCGGGAATTCCGGCCCAAGGAGTATTACACCGTCACGCTGAAATGCGGCGGCTTTACGGCCACCTGGCGGGATAAAAACGGCCAGACCCGCATCTTCGATCAGGCCCGGGCCCAGGCCCTCTGCGCCAGGCTGGAGGGGAAGGAGGCCCGGATCACCGAGCTGAAACGGACCTGGAAGCAGACTCCGCCCCCGGCGGCCTACGACCTGACCGAGCTGCAGCGGGACGCCAACCGGAAGTACGCCTACACGGCGAAAGAGACCCTGTCCATGATGCAGTCCCTTTACGAGACCCACAAGGTGCTCACCTACCCCCGGACCGACTCCCGGTATATCTCGGACGACGTGGTCCCCACCCTGCCCGAGCGGCTCTCTGCCGCGGCAGTGGACGTGTACCGGGACCTGGCCCTGTCTATCCGGCGGCAGCGCCCCCTCCAGACCCGGTTTTTGGTGAACAATGCCAAAGTCTCCGACCACCACGCCATCATCCCCACCGAGGAGCAGGTGGACCTGTGGCGCATGAGCGGCGGGGAGCGGAACATCTATGACCTGGTGGTGCGCCGCTTTCTGGCGGTGCTGCTGCCCCCCTTCGAGTATGAGGAGGTGCGCCTGACCCTGACGGTGGATGGGGAGACCTTCACCGCCCGGGGCAAGATCGTGAAGAACCAGGGCTGGAAGGCGGCCTATGACCGCTCCTTCGGCGCGCTGGAGGAGGACGACGGGGAAGAGGACGAGCGGGAGCAGGCCCTGCCCGAGCTGCGGCAGGGGGACCGGGTAAAGGTCCTCTCCGCCCGGGTGAACACAGGCCATACCGCCCCGCCGGGCCGTTATACCGAGGCCACTCTCCTCTCGGCTATGGAGCACCCCGGCGCCCAGGTGAACGACCGGGACCAGAGCCGCATCCTGGAGGAGACCGGCGGCCTGGGCACCCCTGCCACCCGGGCCGATATCATAGAGAAGCTCTTCTCCGCCTTCTATGTGGAGCGGCGGGGAAAGGAACTGGTGCCCACCTCCAAGGGCATGCAGGTGGTGGAGCTGGCTCCCGCCGACCTGCGCTCGGCCGCCCTCACCGCCCGGTGGGAAAAACGGCTGGGAGACATCGCCCAGGGCCGGGAGAAGGAGCAGGACTTCATTGCCGAGATGCGGCGGTATGCCGCCCATCTGGTGGCTGAGGTGAAGGAGAGCGACGCCACCTATACCCATGACAACGTGTCCCGGGAAAAGTGCCCCGACTGCGGCAAATTCCTGCTCAACGTAAAGGGGAAGCGGGGCAAGATGCTGGTCTGCCCCGACCGGGAGTGCGGCTACCGCCGCAGCGTCACCCAGACCACCAACGCCCGCTGTCCCAACTGCCATAAGAAGATGGAGCTGCGGGGAGAGGGGGAGAACCAGATGTTCGCCTGCGTCTGCGGCTACCGGGAAAAGCTCTCCGACTTCAAAAAGCGCCGGGAGACCCGCTCCGCCGGCAAGGGGGATGTGCGGCGCTATCTCCAGCAGCAGGAGCGGCAGGAGGACAAGGGCAATTCAGCCCTGGCTGAGCAGCTGGCCAAATGGATGGCCCAAAACCAGAAATAGCGAGAAAAGAGGCCCCGGAGCAGCAGCTCCGGGGCCTTGGCATGTAATAAGCTCCAGGCTCCGCTTTCGCCGCGAGGCGGAAGCGGAGCTTAGCGGACTTTGTAGCAGGGGACCCAAGCGAAGCCCAGCGGAGCGGGTTCGATTGGGAAAGGAGGAGCAAGGGAGCGTGCGCAGCCTTCGCCGTGAGGCGGAAGCGGAGCTTAGCGGACTTTGTAGCAGGGGACCCAAGCGAAGCCCAGCGGAGCGGGTTCGATTGGGAAAGGAGGAGCAAGGGAGCGTGCGCAGCTTTCGCCGCGAGGCGGAAGCGGAGCTTAGCGGACTTTGCGACGACGCCTAGCCGGGAGGCCAGGTCATATCCCGGCCTGCCAGCACGTGGAAGTGCAGGTGGGGCACAGTCTGCTGCCCCTGCTCGCCGATGTTGGAGACCACGCGGTAGCCCTTTTCGGCAAAGCCCAGCTCACGGGAGAGCCTGGCGATGACGGAGAAGATGTGGCCCACCACCGCCTCGTTCTCCGCCGTGATGGCGGCGGCAGACTGGATGTGGGCCTTGGGCACCACCAGGAAGTGGGTGGGTGCCTGAGGGTCGATGTCATAGAAGGCATAGCACTGCTCGTCCTCATAGACCTTGTTGGAGGGGATCTTCCCCGCCACGATCTTGCAGAACAGACAATCGGACATGATTAACTCCTTTCTGCGCGCTCGATGCCGAGCACGTCATAGTATTCGTCGGAAAAACACAGGATATCGGGGTCAAAAGCGGCCTGCATGGCACGTACCGGAGCATAGGGGTCGGCCGGAGCCAGGGAAAAGGCGCGGGCAATGACCTCCAGAGCCTTGTTCCTGCGGGCCAGGAAGGGCTTACAGCCCTCCCAGTGGGCGGTGGCGTCCTCCTCCAGCAGGGAGCGGAACTGTTCCTCCTCCAGCCACCAGAGCTGGGCGATGGGGTTGCTGTCCCGGCAGAAAAGGAGGAAGGAGAGAAACTGCCGCAGGTCCTCCGCTACGGGGAGCACGTATTTGTCCGGCTCCCCCATGGCGGGGTCCACACAGAAGATCCGCTCATCCCCGGGCAGAAGGACGAAGTGGACCCCGTCGCAGCCCGTCCGGCCCACGTGTTCCGCCCCCAGAGGGGTGCAGAAATAGGGCTCCTGAGGCACGCCGGGCTCCAGCAGGCCGATGGACTCAAAATCGATATCCAGGGCCCGCAGCCGCGCCAGATCGTCCCGGGTCATCTTTTATACCCCCAGCTTGGCGGCCACGAAGTCGTCCACGCTGGCCAGCGTGTCATCCAGCTTGAGGATGTTGGAGCCGCCGCCCATGGCGGAGTCGGGCTTGCCGCCGTTCCCCGGCCGGCGTGGAACACCGTCCGGGGCCCCCTTTGGCTTTGACATCCTCGGGCGAAGTGAATTCGCCCTGCGGCAAGGACTTGCTGACGCAAGACCCTTGGACGCGCCTGAGCGGCGCGGCTCGCCTTCGCTGGCGGGCGGCGGAAGAAAGCGGTGGTCATAGGCGGCTTACAGGCCCAGCTTGGCGGCCACGAAGTCGTCCACGCTGGCCAGTGCGTCATCCAGCTTGAGGATGTTGGAGCCGCCGCCCATGGCGGAGTCGGGCTTGCCGCCGCCCTTGCCGCCGCAGATGGCGGTGACGGACTTGATGATGTCTCCGGCCTTGACGCCCTTCTGGACGGCCTCCTTGCCGCACACGGCCAGGAAGGTGATCTTCTCGCCGCTGACGGAGGAGAGGACGGCCACCACATTGGGCTGCTTGTCCCGCAGCATGTCGCCCATCTGGCGCAGCTTGTTGGCGTCGGCCTCGGGGAGGGTGGCGGTGAGGACCTTCAGATCCCCTACGAGGTGACCGCCCATAAGGAAGCGGTCGGTCTCGCCGGCGGCCTCGCGGGCCTTGTACTTCTCAATGGTGTGGCGGAGCTGGCGCAGCTCATCCATGTTCTGCTCGGCCTTCTCCCGCAGCTCGCCGGGCTTGGTCTTGAGAATGGCGGCGGCCTGGAAGAGAAGCTCCTGGTTGCGGTTCATGGTCTCCAGGGACTTGACGCCGGTGGTGGCCTCGATGCGGCGGACGCCGGAGGCCACGGAGAACTCGCTGTCGATGTGGAACACGCCGGCCTTGGCGGTGTTGTCCAGATGGGTGCCGCCGCAGAATTCCACGGAGTAGCCGCCCATGTCCACCACACGGACCCGGTCGCCGTACTTCTCGCCGAAGAGGGCCTTGGCGCCGGTCTTGCGGGCCTCGTCAATGCTCATCTCGTTGGTGACCACGGGGTAGCCGGTGAGGATGGACTCATTCACCAGGCGGGAGACCTCAGCCAGCTCCTCGGGCGTCATGGCGGAGAAGTGGGTGAAGTCGAAGCGGAGGAAGTCGGGCTCCACCAGGGAGCCGGCCTGGTTCACGTGGTCGCCAAGGACGATCTCCAGGGCCTTCTGCAGCAGGTGAGTGGCGGAGTGGGCGCGGGCCAGGGCGTGGCGGCGCTCCACATCGATGGCGGCGGTGACGGTGTCGCCCACCTTCAGCGCGCCGGCCTTGACCACGCCGGAGTGCATATACTTGCCGCCCTTGTTCTTCTGCACGTCCCGGACCTCGAAGAGGGCGGTGTCGGTCTTGATGATGCCGTGGTCGGCCACCTGGCCGCCCATCTCGGCGTAGAAGGGGGTCTGATCCAGCACCACGATAGCCTCAGCGCCGGCGCCCACCTCGTCCCGCAGCTCCTCTTCGGCCACCAGGGCCAGAATCTGTCCCTGGGCCTCATTCCGGGTATAGCCCAGGAAGGTGGTGGCGGGCATGTCCTTGCCGAACTCGATGCCGGCCCAGCCCAGGTCGCCCAGAGCCTCGCGGGCCTTGCGGGCCCGGATACGCTGCTCCTCCATCAGGGCCTTGAAGGCGTCCTGATCCACGGTCATGCCGGCCTCTTCCACCATCTCGATGGTCAGGTCAATGGGGAAGCCGTAGGTGTCATAGAGCTTGAAGGCGTCCGCGCCGGAGAAAACGGTCTCGCCCTTTTCCCTGTGGCCGGCCATCATGTCGTCGAAGATCTTCATGCCGCCGTCGATGGTCTTGGCAAAGTTCTCCTCCTCCACCCGGATGATCTTGGTGATATAGGCCTGGCGCTCCCGCAGCTCGGGATAGTGGCCCTCGTTCTCGTGGACCACCGCGTCGCACACCTCATACAGGAAGGGATCGTTGACGCCCAGCAGCTTGCCGTGGCGGGCGGCCCGGCGGAGCAGGCGGCGCAGCACATAGCCCCGGCCCTCGTTGGAGGGGAGCACGCCGTCACAGATCATGAAGGTGGCCGAGCGGATGTGGTCGGTGATGATGCGCAGGGAGACATCGGTTTTGTGGCTCTCGCCGTAGTGGGCGTGGGTGATCTCACTGACCTTGTTGGTGATGTTCATGACGGTGTCCACATCGAAGAGGGAGTCCACGTCCTGGCACACCACGGCCAGGCGCTCCAGGCCCATGCCGGTGTCGATGTTCTTCTGGGCCAGCTCGGTGTAGTGGCCCTCACCGTCGTTGTTGAACTGGGAAAAGACGTTGTTCCAGACCTCCATATAGCGGTCGCAGTCGCAGCCTACGGTGCAGCCCTCTTTGCCGCAGCCGTACTTCTCTCCCCGGTCATAGTAGACCTCGGAGCAGGGGCCGCAGGGGCCGGAGCCGTGCTCCCAGAAATTGTCCGCCTTACCGAAGCGGAAGATGCGCTCGGCGGGGATGCCAATGTCCTCGTGCCAGATGCGGAAGGCCTCGTCATCATCCTCGTAGATGGAGGGGTAGAGGCGGTCGGGGTCCAGGCCCACCCACTCGGGGGAGGTCAGGAACTCCCAGCACCAGGCGATGGCCTCCTTCTTGAAGTAATCGCCGAAGGAGAAGTTGCCCAGCATCTCAAAGTAGGTGCCGTGGCGGGCGGTTTTGCCGATGTTCTCGATGTCGCCGGTACGGATACACTTCTGGCAGGTGCACACCCGGTGGCGGGGGGGCTCCTGCTCGCCGGTGAAGTAGGGCTTCATGGGGGCCATGCCGGAGTTGATGAGGAGCAGGGACGCGTCGTTCTGGGGGATCAGGGAAAAGCTGGGGAGACGGAGATGGCCCTTGGTCTCAAAAAAGCTGAGGAACATCTCGCGGAGTTCGTTGACTCCAAATTTCTTCTTCATGGGAATCTACCTCCAAACAAATGTTGACATGGGGATGGGGACGGAGCGGGACGAAAAAACCGCCCCCGGCTCACAGCCAGGGGCGGAAAAATTCCACGGTACCACCCTGATTATCCCCGCGATGGCGCGGGGCGTCTCCTGTCGCCCGGTAACGGGGGCGGGACGGTCCGCTCATCACGGACGGCTCGGGAGTGGCGCGCGGTTCCCGACGGCCGGGGGCTCTCACTCTTCCCCCTCGCTCATGGCCAGGTATACCGCTTGGTTCCGTCAAAGCCTGATCTGATATTTGCCTGGGCGGGCTGCCGCCGGTGCGGCGGACGGCCAAGCGAAACTATTGTACCACACTTTCACCGCTTGTCAACCGTCGTTTTCCACGGAATCTTCGTATTTCGATCCATTTCCCGTTGACAGGCCGCGGCGCACCTCCGTTACAGCCCCTGGGCCCGGCGGCGCAGGAGGGACAGGGCGGGAGCCGGGTGGGGGAGCCGGATGGTGAACGTCATCTGGGGGGTGCGGGGCTCCTCCAGAGGGAAGCCGTCGCTGTCCGCCATCACCGGGACGGAGAAGGAGACGGGCTCCAGGCCGGGACCGATGAGCTCCAGCTCGTCCCCGGCGCGGAACTTGTTGCGCAGGGAGCACACCGCCTGCCCGTCGGGAGTGCAGGACTCCACCACGGCGCAGACCTGGTAGTCCCGGATGTAGCGGGCGTCCTCGGTGTACTGGCCGGGCTGGCCGAACCAGAAGCCGGTGGAGTAGTGCCGGTGGCTCACCTTCTCCACCTCGTCCCGCCAGACGGGGGCGAGAGGCTCACCAGCCAGGGCGGCGTCCACCGCATGGCGGTAGGCGCCGGTGACCACAGCGGCGTAATAGGCCGACTTGGCCCGGCCTTCGATCTTCAGGGAGTCCACCCCGGCCTCCATCAGCTCGGGGATGTGGTCGATCATGCACATGTCCCGGCTGTTCATGATAAAGGTCTCGCCGTTTTCCTCAAAGACGGGGAAATATTCCCCGGGGCGCTTCTCCTCCATCAGGGCGTATTTGTACCGGCAGGGCTGGGCACAGGCGCCCCGCTGGGCGTCCCGTCCGGTCATGTAATTGGAGAGCAGGCACCGGCCCGAGTAGCTCACGCACATGGCGCCATGGACAAAGGCCTCGATCTCCAGCTCTTTCGGGGTCTTGGCCCGCAGTTCGGCCACCTCGTCCAGAGAGAGCTCCCGGGCCAGGATGACCCGGTGGGCCCCCAGGTCGTGCCAGGCACGGGCCACCTCGTAGTTGGTGACGCCGGCCTGGGTGGATACATGGCGCTTGAGGTGCGGGGCGTAGCGTTTGGCCAGGGAGAACACGCCCAGGTCGGCCATGATGGCCGCGTCCACCCCCGCGTCGTCCAGCAGCTCCAGCCACTGGGGCAGCCGGGCCACCTCATCGTTGCGGGGCATGGTGTTGCAGGTCACGTGGACGTGTACCCCCCGGCTGTGGCAGAAATCCACGGCGGCACGCAGGTCCTCGGGGGAGAAGTTGCCGGCGAAGGCCCGCATCCCGAAGTCCTGGCCCGCCAGATACACCGCGTCGGCGCCGTAGGCCACCGCCATGCGCAGGCGCTCCATGTCGCCGGCGGGGGCGAGAAGTTCCGTTTTCATGGGGATATCCCTCCATCGAAAGGCGGCGGACGCAGAGCTCCGCGTCCGCCGCACAGGGTGTTTATTTCTGATAGAGCTGCTGGGAGGCGGTGAAGTTCTCCAGCTCCCGCAGGGTCTTGAAGAAGTGGTGGACCCCGTCGTCGCCCAGGGCATAGTAATAATAGTTGGTATCGGCGGGGCTGAGAGCGGCCCGGAGGGCGTCGATGCCGGGATTGGAGATGGCCGTGGGGGGCAGCCCGGCGTGCTGATAGGTGTTGTAGGGGTTGGAGGCGTCCGCCGTGTCGGCTGAGGTCACCGGGATGCGGCCGGTGTAGTAGATGATGGTGGCGTCAATGTTGAGCAGGCCGTAGGTGCCGCCGGCGGCGCTGTTTTCCAGACGGTTGTAGATCACCGAGGCGATCTTGGCCTGATCGGTGCCGTCGGTTTCCTTTTCGATCATGGAAGCGATGTTCGCAATGTCTCCCACAGAGTAGCCCTTCTGGGCGGCCAGATTGCGCATATCATCGGTGAACATCTCGTCAAAGCGGAGGATCATCCGGTTGATGATCTGCAGCGGGTCGCCGCCCATATAGAACTCATAGGTGTCGGGGAAGAGGAAGCCCTCCAGCCGGTGATAGTCACCGGTGGGCAGGTCCTTGAGGAAGGAGTACTTGAAGGTGTGGTTGGCGGCCACATCCCTCAGCTTCTCCACGGTGGACACGCCCTGTTCCTCCAGCATGGAGAAGATCTGGTCCAGGGTCATGCCCTCGGTAATGGTCACCTTCACCGCCTTGCGGCTGGCCGAGCCCTTGCCCATGCTGCTGATGAGGGCGCGGTAATCCATATCGGTATCCAGTTCATAGGTGCCGGCAGTGATCTTGTTGTCCCGCTCCACATGGGTCAAAGAGGCGAAGAGCTTAAAGACCGGCTTGTACTCGATCAGGCCGTTTTCCTCCAACAGATCGGCCACCTGGTCCAGGGTGGCGCCCTCCTCAATGGTGATGGTGGCATAGTGCTCCGGCTTGTTGAGGGCCAGCATATCGCTGGCGGCCACCCAGCACAGTCCGGCCAGCAGGGCCGAGATGCCGATGACAAAGATCACATAGAGCAGCGGGCCGAAACCGCTCTTGCGGCGTTTGCGGCGGGTCCGGCTGCGGGAAGACCGGGAAGCGGCGTCATCGCCGCCGCGGCGCGGCTGCTCCAGATGGGAAGGTTCGTACTGCCGGCGGCCCTGTACGCGCTTTCCCGGCTGTCTGTCGTATTCCTGTGACATGGATTCAACTCCTAACTGTGCGTCCAAAGCGGAAGGTAAAAGGGACAGCCGGCCGGCCGCACCACCGGAGGACCGGGCGCATAGGATAGGTCAGTCCGGCCGGAAGATCAAATTCCACCCGGATGAAAAATCATGAGAGGTGTGACCTATTTTATGTGCTGTGGTAACAATGGGTTTGGCGGCTGTGGCTGCCTGTGGATCATCCTGATCATCATCGTTCTGGTCTCCTGCTGCGGCGGCGGGAACTGGGGCGGCTGCGGCAACGGCTGCGGCAATAACTGCGGGTGCGGCGAAAACTGCTCCTGATACATGCGGGGGTGCGGCCCGGTGGCGGGGCGAAAGCCCCGCCTTTCGGTGTTTTACGGGCACGGAAGACGGTATGTCCCGGTCTCGGTGATCACCTGATCCACCCGGTGGTCGTGTTCTTCATGAGGGACCGCGTCCAGGAGAAAGCAGTCCCGGCACAGGGCCACGGCGGCGCCGGAAAACCGTTCCAGATACCGGTCATAGTATCCCCCGCCCTGGCCCAGACGATAGCACTGCCGGTCGAAGGCCAGACCGGGCACCAGGATCAGGTCGATGGCTTCCGGGGGAATCACCGGGCGGTCGGGTCCGGGCTCCAGCATGCCGTAGCGGTGACGGATGAGGACGGTGTCCTTCTCCACCGGCCGGGCGTCCATGACGCCGGGCTCATCGGTGCACCGGGGCAGGGCCACCGTCTTGCCCATGTCCAGCAGGGCAGGGATGAGCCGGGCGGTATCCAGCTCGGCGCCCATCCCGTGATAGAGCAGGATGACGCCGGCCTCAGCCACCGCCGGCAGGGCGAGAAAACGGGCAAAAAGGGCGTCATCGCTTTTTCGGCGCTCCTCCGGGGAGAGGGCCTTCATCCTGGCGCGGATCTCCTTACGGAGGAGGGCCTTGGCATCAGAAATGGTAGTGGACGGCATGACGTACCTCCCCGGCGGCGTCGGTCCCGCGGAGGACCTCCACCAGCTTCAGACCGAAAGCGAAGGCGGAGCCGGCGGCCTCCGCGGTGATGATATGGCCGTCCTCCACCACGGGCGTACCCTTGCAAACCACGGCCGAGCCCATCTCGTCCTCCATGCCGGGGTAGCACACGGCGCTGCGCCGGTCCAGCAGGCCCATACCCGCCAGAATGGTGGGGGCGGCGCAGATGGCGGCCAGCCAGATGCCCCGGTCATAGGCCCCCTGGATCAGCCCCTGGGCAGTGAGGCTGTTCTGGATGGCGTTCACGCCGCCCAGACCGCCGGGGAGAATGACCATTTCGGTTTCGTCCACGCGGACCTGGGAGAGCAGGAGATCGGCGGTGACGGTGATGCCGTGGCCGCCGGTGACCTGGAGTGAATCCAGTCCCACCAGCCTGACGTCCGCGCCGGAGCGGCGCAGCAGATCGGCGGGGACCAGGGCCTCGGACTCCTCAAAGCCCGTACCCAGCAGGATGATGACCATATCAGTTTCCTCCTTTGATATCGGATGAAAGGGAGCGGGACAGACGGTCCCAGATCTCGGAATGGAGTTCTTCGATGGGTCTTACCCGTCCTGTTCCGTCCACACAGGAGACGGTCTGCCAGCCCAGGCACCGGGCGGCGGCGCGGGCGGTGCGGCGGCACAGGGCCAGATATCCGGTGTCCACCTCGTGGATATCCCCTGAGGTATGGGTGGCGGCCTCCCGGCTGCGGAGCATCTCCACTGCGCGGTCGGTGGGCATATCCAGATAAAACACCAGGTCGGGCCGGGGCAGGCCCAGCTTGGTATGCTCAAAATCGTCCAGCCAGCGGAAAAAGTCCTCCCACTGGTCCTCGGGCAGCTTGCAGGCCTGATGGACGGCGTTGGAGGTGGTGTACCGGTCGGAGAGGATCAGCCCCCCTTGCCGGTAGTAGTCCCCCCAGACCTTCTTCCAGGAGGCGTACCGGTCCACCGCGTAAAAGGCGGAGGCGGCATAGGCGTTCACATCGGAGGGATGGGAGCCGAACTCGCCGCCCAGATACATGCGGATCAGGGCGGAGGAGGGCTCGCCATACTGGGGGAACACCAGACGCTGAAAGGGAATGGAGCCCTCCTCCAGCCGCCGGCACAGGCGGCTGAACTGGGTGGACTTCCCCGAGCCGTCGGTACCCTCGAACACGATCACTTTACCGGACACGCAGGTCCCTCCTCTGACTGAATGATAGCGGGGCGGCTCACTTGCCGCGGACACGCTGGCCCGCCGCCTGGAAGAGCACCAGGGGCAGCCGGGCCATGCGCTTGATGCGCTTGGGGTCCTTGACCAGACGGTAGAGCCATTCCATGCCCACCTTCTGCCAGGACTCGGGGGCCCGCTCCACCACACCGGCGAACACGTCCAGCGCGCCGCCCAGGCCCACCATAAACTTCACGCCGGTGGCGGGGCCGTTCTGAGCCATCCACAGCTCCTGCTTGGGGGCGCCCAGGCAGACCAGGGCCGCGTCGGCCCCTGACTCCCGGATGGCGGCGATGACGGGGGCGTCCTCTTTAAAATAGCCGTCGTGGGTGCCGCAGATGGCAAGACCGGGGTGCCGCTCCCGCAGGGCGGCGGCAGCCATTTCGGCCACACCGGGCTTGGAGCCCAGCAGGAAGAGCCGCTTGCCGGTTTGAGCCATCCAGGCCATCAGGCTGTCGGCAAAGTCGATGCCCGGCACCCGTCCCGCCAGGGGGCGGCCCAGGATGCGGGAGGCGTACACCACCCCCACGCCGTCGGGCATGGAGAGATCGGCCTGGTTGAGCGCAGTGCGGAAGGCCTCGTTTTTCTGCGCGGTGAGCAGGAATTCGGGATTGGGCGTGACCGCGTAGTGGAACCCGCCGGCCTCGATGAGGGAGACGGCGGTGTGAACCATTTCCTCCGGAGAGAGATCGTCAAAACGGACGCCCAGAATTTCAGTCTTCAAGATGTGTGACCTCCGAATATCACAGGATTATCCATAGGTTTCTTTAGTTTATCACAACCAGAGTAAAAAGTCCATGGAAAACCGCCCGTCTGCCCATGCGGGAGGGGTTTCGCGCCGGCGGGGAGGGGGGTGACAAAAAATAGGGGTTGACAATTTTAAGACACGTCATTATAATGAGGACAATTCAGGGCCTTGGGGCGCTTTTTTTGCGTTCCATCACTTTAATACTTAAAAGCATAAGTGTGTTAAAGACGCCCGCCATTTTGGAGGAATCTGACATGAAGAAACTGTCCAAGCTTGCCGCCATGGCGCTCACCGTGGCGATGACGGCCTCTCTGGCCGCCTGCGGCGGCGGTACCGCCAGCCAGCCCAGCACTGCTCCCGCTCCCTCTGCCGCTCCTCAGGAGTCTGTCCAGCCCAGCGCCGCCCCCAGCGGCGAGAAGTACGTGGTGGGTATCTGCCAGCTGGCTCCCCACCCCGCGCTGGACGCCGCTACCCAGGGCTTTAAGGATGCTCTGACCGAGGCGCTGGGCGACGCCGTGGAGTTCAAGGAGCAGAACGCTGCCGGCGACAGCCCCACCTGTGCCACCATCGTCAACGGCTTTGTGTCTGACAATGTGGACCTGATCATGGCCAACGCCACCCCCGCCCTCCAGGCCGCCGCTTCCGCCACCGGCGACATCCCGGTGCTGGGCACCTCTGTCACCGAGTACGGCGTGGCTCTGGGCATTGACAACTTCAGCGGCACTGTGGGCACCAACGTGTCCGGCACCTCCGATCTGGCCCCTCTGGACCAGCAGGCTGCCATGATCAACGAGTGGTTCCCCGACGCCAAGACCGTGGGCCTGCTCTACTGCTCTGCCGAGGCCAACAGCCAGTACCAGGTGGACGTGGTCCAGAAGTGCCTGGAGGATATGGGCTACACCTGCACCCAGTACCCCTTCTCCGACACCAATGATATGGCCTCTGTGACCCAGAGCGCTGCGGACAACAGCGACATCCTCTATGTTCCCACCGATAACACTGTGGCCAACAACACCGGCGTGGTGGACAACATCTGCCATGGCAAGGTGCCTGTGTTTACCGGCGAGGAGGGCATCTGCGCCGGCTGCGGCGTGGCCACCCTGTCCATCAGCTACTATGACCTGGGCGTGACCACCGGCCAGATGGCCGCCAAGATCCTCAAGGGTGAGAGCAGCGTGTCCGAGATGCCCATCGAGTACGCGCCCAATTACGTCAAGAAGTACAACGAGACCATGTGCGCCGACCTGGGCCTGACCGCCCCCGAGGGCTACGAGGCCATCACTGCCGGCTAACAGTTTCCGCGTCACTGAAAACAGTGGAAAAGGGTACTTCCCTTTTCCACTGTTTTTTGTTATACTATTGAAGTCTATCGAGTTTTTTCGAGGAGGAACATGCTTATGTCAGGCTTCATCAACGCATTGCCGGGCGCTGTGTCCCAGGGATTGATCTGGGGCATCATGGCTATCGGCGTGTACATCACCTACAAGCTGCTGGATATCGCTGATCTGACGGTGGACGGCTCGTTCTGTACCGGCGGCGCGGTATTCGTGGTGCTCTTCACCAACGGCGTCAACCTGTTCGCGGCGCTGCTGGCCGCCGTCCTGGTGGGTATGCTGGCGGGACTGACCACCGGACTGCTCCACACCTTCTGCGGTATTCCCGCTATCCTGGCCGGCATCCTGACCCAATTGGGGCTCTATTCCGTCAACATGGCCGTGATGAGCATGAAGGCCACCGTGGCCATCAACGTCACCAACCCCGATGTGCTGGACCGTCTGCTGGTCTCGCTGCGCTTTGTGGGCGACGTGGCCAAGGGGACCCGGTCCTTCGTCCGCCATCCCATTTTCGTGGTGGGACTGGTGACGGCCGTCCTTATCGCGGCGCTGTACTGGTTCTTCGGCACCGAGCTGGGCTCCGCCCTGCGGGCCACCGGCTCCAATCCCAACATGGCACGGGCCCAGGGCATCAATACCAATTTCACCAAGGTGCTGGGCTTGATGCTCTCCAACGGCATGGTGGCCCTGTCGGGCGCCCTGCTCTCCCAGTACAACGGCGGCTGTGAGATCAACATGGGCCGCGGCGCCATCGTGATCGGCCTGGCGGCGGTCATCATCGGCGAGGTCATCTTCGGCAAGGCCTTCCGCAACTTCGGCCTCAAGCTGGCGGCGGTCTCTTTGGGCGCTATCATCTACTACATCGTCATCCAAGCCGTGCTGTCCAGAGGCCTGAATCCCAACTATCTGAAGCTGCTCTCCGCCATGGTGGTGGCCATCTTCCTCTCCATCCCCTACTGGAAGGGCAGATACTTTGCCAGACCCACAAAGAGAGGGGGCGTTCGTAATGCTTGAGATCAAAAACATTTACAAGACCTTCAACGCGGGCACTGTCAATGAAAAGACCGCCCTGAACGGGGTCTCTCTCCACCTGAAGGAATGTGAATCCGTAGCCGTCATCGGCGGCAACGGCGCCGGCAAGTCCACCCTGCTCAACGCCGTGGCCGGCGTGTGGACGGTGGACGAGGGTTCCATCACCATCGGCGGGGTGGATGTGACCCGCCTGCCCGAGCACAAGCGGGCCAAGTACATCGGCCGCGTGTTCCAGGACCCCATGATGGGTACCGCCGCCACCATGCAGATCGAGGAGAACCTGGCCCTGGCAGCCCGGCGCGGCCAGGGGCGTACCCTTCGTGCCGGCATCACCAAGGCCGAGCGGGAGCAGTTCCGTGAGATGCTCAAGATCCTGGATCTGGGTCTGGAGGACCGCATGACCGCCAAGGTGGGCCTGCTGTCCGGTGGCCAGCGCCAGGCGCTCACCCTGCTCATGGCCACGCTGCAGAAGCCCAAGCTCCTCCTGCTGGACGAGCATACCGCCGCACTGGATCCCAAGACGGCTGCCAAGGTCATGGAGGTTACCCGCCGCATCGTCAACCGGGACCGGCTGACCACCCTGATGATCACCCACAATATGCGGGACGCCATCGAATACGGCGACCGGCTCATCATGATGTACGAGGGCCGGATCGCTCTGGATATTGCCGGCGAGGAGAAGCAGAAGCTGACGGTGGAGGATCTTCTGGCCAAGTTTGGCCAGGCCACCGGTTCCAGCGAGGCCGATGACAAGCTGCTCCTGTCCTGATCGGGATGGATCGAACAATAAGCGCCCCTCCGCCAACGGCGGAGGGGCGCTCTTAATTGATATCCTCACCGGGGCCGCTTTTTTTGCCCCGGGTACTTCTGCTGCGGAGGAACGCGATATTTTTTCCCGGCGGCGGCATACTATGGGGTGGGAGGTGGATGTCATGAGCGAAGTCAATGCCGACGGCGTCCTGCTGGACCCTGAGGAGGCGCTGCTCCAGCTGGTGCAGCACCGGACCAACGCCCTGATGGCGGAGCGTCCCCGGCATCTGGAGGAGTTTGAGAGCTGTTCCGAGACTGCCTATGCCGCCAATGGAGAGTGGGCGGGGCCTGTGGGCGGTATGCCCCATATGCCGCCGGACCTTTCTGCCCGCCGGAGTGTGGAGCAGCATTGGGCCGTCCGTCCCGGGCCGCAATAGCACCCCTGCGGCCTCCGCTTGAACGGGTTGTCATAGCGGAGGGCGCCGCCGCATATAAATGCCACATGCAGACCTGGAAATGATACACAGGAGTGTGGCAGTATGGAAACAGAGTGGAATGAAAATCAGGCTTTTCTCCGGGGGACCGTGCTCCTCGATCCGGCGCCCTCCCATGAGAACCACGGCGTGGTCTACGACGCCTTTCCCCTGAGTGTGAGGCGGCTGTCCGGCGCCGAGGACCGGGTCAACGTGATCGCAGCCCGGCCCCTGCTGGAGCGCTGTCCCGTCCGGGCAGGGGAAGAAGTGGAAGTGGAGGGAGAGGTACGCTCCTTCAACAACAAGAGCGGCAGAGGGAGCCGCCTGGTCATCACCCTCTATGCCAGGGCTATCCGCCCGGCGGAGGGGGAACATGTGAACCAGCTGGTGCTCTCCGGCGCGCTGTGCAAACCGCCGATCTTCCGGCGGACCCCCATGGGGCGGGAGATCTGCGACCTGCTGCTGGCCGTGAACCGCCGTTATGGACGGGCCGACTACTTGCCCTGTATCGCCTGGGGAGCGCTGGCCCGCCGCTGTGCCGCCCTGGAGGTGGGCGACACCGTGCGGCTGGAAGGCCGGTTTCAGAGCCGCAGCTACATCAAGGTGGAAAACGGCGAGAGCAGCCAGCGCACCGCCTATGAGATTTCAGTCATGCGTCTGGAAGAGCCGGATCATCCTCTCGCGGCGGCGGGAGGGAACAGGATTTCCGCAGCGGAGCGGTGAAAGACAGGGCGGGATACCCCATGGGGTACCCTGCCCTGTTTTTTTATAAATACGGCAGTTTCCTCTTGACAACTGTGTATACCGCATATATACTGTACACATCGGATATATACAGTATAACAGAGGTGTGCCATGGACATCGTCATCCGAAACACGGGCGAAGTGCCCATTTACGACCAGATCACCCGCCAGGTCAAGGGCCTGATCCTGAAGGGTGAGCTGCGGGAGGGGGAGGCCCTGCCCTCCATGCGGCTGCTGGCCCGGGATCTGCGGATCTCAGTGATCACCACCAAGCGGGCCTATGAGGAGCTGGAGCGGGAGGGCTTCATCACCACCGTTCCGGGCAAGGGGTGCTTCGTGGCGCCCCGGAACCTGGAACTGGTGCGGGAGGACGCCCTGCGCCGGGCGGAGGAACATCTTTCCGCCGCGGTGGAGGTGGCCCGCACCGGGGGCGTCACCCTGGAAGAGCTCTCACAGACCCTGACTATCCTGTATGGAGAGGAAACACTATGAAAACTGACAATGCCATTGAGATCTCCCATCTCACCAAGGATTACGGCTCCTTCCGGCTGGATGACGTATCCCTCGCCGTGCCGGGAGGCACCATCCTGGGCCTGATCGGGGAGAACGGAGCGGGAAAGACCACCATCATCAAGTGCATCCTGAACCTGATCCGCACGGACGGCGGCCAGATCAAGGTATTTGGGCTGGACCACGCGGCAGACGAGCGGGCGGTAAAGGAGCTGGTGGGCGTGGTGCTGGACGAGTGTCCCTTCCATCCCATGCTCACCGCCGGACAGGTGGGCGATATCCTGTCGGGGATATATGCCTCCTGGGACGGGAAACTCTTCCGGAGCTATCTGGAAAAATTCGAGCTGCCCGGAAAAAAGACAATAAAGGAGTACTCCCGGGGCATGAAGATGAAGCTCTCCATCGCCGCAGCCCTGGCCCACCGGCCCCGGCTGCTGCTGCTGGACGAGGCCACCAGCGGCCTGGACCCGGTGGTGCGGGACGCCATCCTGGACGAGTTTCTGAACTTCATCTCCGATGAGGAGCACGCTATCCTGCTCTCCAGCCACATCACGTCGGACCTGGAGAAGGCGGCCGACTACGTGGCCTACCTGCACCACGGAAAGCTGGTGCTCCAGGGGGCCAAGGACGAGCTGCTGGCCGACCACGGCCGCCTGGCCTGCACCCGGCAGGAGCTGGAGCGGGTGGACCCGGCCTTCGTTGTGGGCGTGCGGTCCAGTCAGTACCGGTGCGAGGCCCTGATCCGCAGCCGCCGGGACTTCCGCCGCCTTTACCCGGAGCTGACGGTGGACCCGGCGGATCTGGAGGATATCATGGTGTTTACCACAAGGGGGGAACAGGTATGAACGGCCTGCTGAAAAAGGAATTCTTCGTGCTGCGCAAACAGCTGCGCACCTGGACGATGCTCTTCGTGCTCTACGCGGCCATTGCGGTCACCGGCGTGTGGGGGCCCTATATCCTGACCACTCTGGTGACGGTGATGACTCTGATGACCCCTCTGTCCGCCTTTGGTTATGACCAGTCCACCGGATGGGAGACCTTTGTGGCTACCCTGCCCGGCGGGCGGGAGAAGGCGGTGGGCGCCCGCTACCTGTTCTGTCTGCTGGTGGACCTGGCTGCGGCAGCGCTGGCCCTGGGGCTGACCCTGCTGCTGGGCCTGCTGGGGTTTGCGGACGTAGCGCTGGACGAGGCGGCGGCCAGCACGCTCTCCTGCGCCGCCGTGGCGCTGCTGATGATCGCGGTGGCGCTGCCCCTGTGCTACAAGCTGGGGGTGGAAAAGGCCAGAGTGGTGTATATGGCGGTCTTTCTGGCGGCTTTCGGCGGAGGCCTGGCCCTGGTGAATCTGCTCTCCGGCCGCATCGCCCTGCCGGCGTGGCTGGGCTATGCCCTGCTGGCCGCCGTTGTGCCGGTGCTGGCGGTTGTGATGTACCTGTCCTACCGGACGTCGGTCTCCATCCTGCGGGAAAAAGAGTACTGAGATGCCCCTTGTTCCCGGCGAAGGTTCGTGCTAAACTGGAAAAAACGAGCCTGCGGCATTGGTTTTCCGCCGCCGGGCGGGGAGGAGTGAGGGATATGACGGAGGTATCCGCGGGGATCATCCGGGACCGGCTGGGCCGGGTGCTCATCTGCCGGCGGAAGGAGGGGAGCAACGCCCACCTGTGGGAGTTCCCCGGCGGCAAGCGGGAGCCGGGGGAGGACGCCGCCGCCTGCCTCATCCGGGAGTGCCGGGAGGAGTTGGGCGTGGAGCTGGAGACCGGCGATGTGCTGGCCAGGTACGTCCAGGCCGGGCCGGAGCGGGTGCTGTCCTTCACCTTTCTCAGCGCCCGCATCGTATGGGGAAAGCCCGTCCTCCGGGTCCATGAGGCCATGGAGTGGGTCTTTCCCGCCGATCTGAAATACTATCCCTTCTGTGAGGCGGACGCGGCCATCCTGGGCCGTCTCACAGACTGAACCGAAATTCAGCAGGCCCCGCGCCCTCCGGCGCGGGGCCTGCTGCTGCACGATATCCGGTTGCGGGAGCGGTGGGGCTTTTGGGCCCTGCCGCTCCCATTTGATTTGCGGCGCGGCGTAGCGTGGGCCTATGCGGCCATATGTTCCGACGCGATACGCTTCATGGGTTTGATGAGAAACAGGCAGAGCAGGATGGTCAGCACATCGGCGGCGGGCTGGGAAAGATAGATGCCGGTGACGCCCAGCAGCTTGGGCAGGATCAGAATAAACGGCACATAGAACAGTCCCTGGCGGATCAGGGAGAGGAAGAGCCCCATTTGGGACGAACCGATGGTCTGGAAGGTGATGGTCATCATATAGCACAGGCCGAAGGCGGGGAACAGGATGACCTGGGAGAAGAGCAGCCTGGCGCCATAGTCTACGATAATAGGGTTGCGGTTAAAGAGCATGATGAGGGGGTGGGATAGGACGATATAGGCGGCGGCCACTACTGCTGCCAGCGCCAGGGAACCCTTCAGGGCAAAGCGGACAGAGTCATGGAACCGCTTCTCGTTTTTGGCGCCGAAGGCATAGGAGGCCACGGGCTGATAGCCCTGCATGAAGCCCATGATGACGTAGCTGCCGATGAGAATCAGACGCTGCACCACGCCGTAGGCGGCCATCAGCTCGGTGGAATCGGCCATGGGCTTGATAGCCATGTTGGTCAGAGCGCTGGCCAGAGCCAGGCAGATCTGAATGATGGCGGTGGGTATGCCGATAAGGGCCACGGTCCTGATGAGCTTCCAGCTGGGCTTGAAGGCCTTCAGACGGAGCTTGATGATGGACTTGCCGCTGAGGTAGAAGCCCGCCATGATGAAGAAGGTGACGAACTGGGACACGGTGGTGGCCAGGGAAGCGCCGGCCACCTTCATGCCGAAGCCCCAGTCGAACATGAAGATAGGGTCCAGGATGATATTCAGCGCCGCGCCGGTAATGACGGCAACAGAGGTGATCTTCACGGAGGACTCCGCACGGGCGGCGCAGTTCATGCTCTGGGCGGGCAGATTAGCCAGGGCTGCGATAAACATCCAGAAGGCGTAGTCCTTGGTCTGGCCAATGGTGACGTCATCAGCACCGAAGGTACGCATGACGGGGTCGAGGAAAATAAGGCCGAACACGCAGAGGAATATGCCGATGATGGTGGACACGCCGATGATGGTGGTGACGGTGCGGCTGGCCCCCTCCTTGTCCTCGCTGCCCAGCTGACGGCCGGCCAGAACGGCGGCTCCGGCGGCGAAGATGTTCTCAATGGAGACCATAATAAGCAGCAGGGGAACGGTGACGCCCACGGCGGCCAGAGCCACATCGTCCTTTAACATACCGATATAGGCGGTGTCCACGATGTTGTAGACCGCTTTGGCCAGCAGGGCCAGGGTGGCGGGGATGGCCAGATTTACGATGGCTTTCGATGGTTTTACCGTGGAGAGCAGGGACTCTCTTGAAGACGGATTATTCTGCATGTTTCTCACCAAATACACCGTAGAGCAGGACGTCCAGCTGACGGTGACACCTTTCTTCATGTTCCCGGAGAAGGTCGCTCATGGAGCGCTCTCCGCAAAGATCTGCCTTGAAATGCAGGTTGAAATAGTCCATATACAGCCTGAAATCTTCCACCACCGTGCTGACGGTGAGGCCTTTTCTCAGCGGTTCGCTTTTCAGCAGATCGGTCAGCACGGAAATATTCAGTGCGTCAAAGGCCTGGCGGCACTGCGCGATCTCCTCCCGCAGTGCTGCCGGGGGACGGAACGCGGCATCGGCAAAAAGGGCCAGGTACAGCGGGTGCCCGGCAAAAAAACGGAGCCTGGCGTCAAAGTAGCCCTGCAGCCGTGCCTGGGCAGAGCCGGCCAGCGACCCGGCTGCGTTTTGCAGATACGCGGTGAAGGCGTCAAAGCAGTGCCCGACGCACAGGAGATACAATTCATCCTTATCTTTAAAATAGTGATAAATGATCCCCTTTGAGATCCCCTTTTCCGCGCAGACGGTGTTCAGAGAGGCACCGTCATAGCCGTTGCGGGAGAATTCCTCCATCGCGGCATCCAGAATGCGCTGTCTGGACAGAGCATTTTTTTCTTCCCGTTTCATAAAAGACCTCCAAATAAAAAAGACCATCCGGTCTGTTTCGGATTATAGCACAAACAGACCGGGTGGTCAATTATTTTTCGGCCTGTTTCTGGTGCCGCTGGATTTTCAAAAAGGACCATGGAAAAGCGAAGAGCGGTCGTTCTTCACAATTCCAATCAGGTATTTTTGCGCAGAAGAGAGAAAATACGGCGTACTGAGTACCGATGATTGAAATAGTAGTACTAATGTGGTATTATATGAGCATAGTCTTATAAGGATACAAAAGGACTTATGAGGAGTATAATATGGGAAGGACGAACCTCAGTTCTTATATGGAAGTAAAACGCCGGCTGCTGGAGATCTTCCGTACCGAGCGTTTTCCGGACAACAAGCTACCCTCTGAGGAGAAGCTGGCCAAGCGGCTGGGCATCAGCCTGGTCACACTGCGGGAGGGACTGCTGATGCTGGCCCTGGAGGGCTACATCACCAAGCGCCACGGCGTGGGCAATTTCGTCCATCCCAGTGTGCTGGACCCGGCCAACCGGCAGGACCAGGGCTTTTCCTTTGCCGATACCTTCCGCCAGAACGGCCGGGAGCCGGGGATGAAGATGCTCTACCTGGGCATGGAGCCGGCGGATGAGCATGCGGCCGGGCGGCTGAACGTCCCGCCTGGGGCCTGGCTGCAGCGGAACGAGACCCTCTACACCGCCGACGGGGAGCCCGGCGTGTTCACCATCAGCCTGCTGCCCGCCGCCATTATCAAGCGGCCCTTCCGGCCGGAGGAGAACAACTGGTACGTCCATGAGAGCATGTGGGACCACTGCGGAAGGCATCTGGCCCATTCCCTCAACGACTACCGGGCCGTCCCCGCCGGGGAAAAGGAGGCGGAGCTCTTCCGCCTGCCCGGGGGAACGCCCCTCCTCTATTGTGAGCAGCTCTTTTATGACCTGCAGGACCAGCCGGTGCTGCTCAATTATCATTATTTTCATCCACAGAACTACGGCATGCGTATCCTGCAGAACTGGGACATCGAATCCGGCCGCTGAGCCGGGAGAGCGAAAGGGGAGACGCTGGGACACGACGCCATCTCAGATACACAACAGGCCGGGGCATGTCTGTCCCCGCGCAGCAAGGAGAAGTGCGTTATGAAATACATTGGAAAGCCCACGCCCACCATCGACGCTGCGGCCAAGGTTACCGGCGAGGCCAGGTATACCGACGACCTGCGTCTGCCGGGGATGCTCCACGGAAAGGTGCTCACCAGCCCCGTGGCCCACGCCCGCATCAAATCCATCGACACCAGCCGGGCGGAGGCTCTGCCCGGCGTCCGGGCGGTCATCACTTATCAGGATTCCCCGGACGTGACCTTCAACCGCATCATGCGGTGGGCAAAAGACCCCCTGCCCGCCACCGAGCGGGTGCTGGACCGGGTGGTCCGCTTCGTGGGGGACGAGGTGGCCGCCGTGGCCGCCGACACCGAGGCCATCGCCCGGAAGGCCGCCGGCCTCATCCAGGTGGAGTATGAAGAGCTGCCCGCCGTATTTGACCCGGAGGAGGCGCTGAAAGAGGGCGCGCCTCTGGTCTATCCGGAGGGCAACCTGCTCAAGGCGCAGCGGGCCGAGTGCGGCGATGTGGACGCCGCCCTGGCAGAGAGCCCGGTGGTGGTGGAAAACCGCTTTGCCACCGCCATGATCCACCATGGCGCCATCGAGCCCCATGTGTGCATCGGCCAGTGGCACCGGGGAGACTTTCTGGAGGTCTGGGAGCCCCAGCAGGGCGTCCACCGGGCCCAGATCATGCTGGGCAAGATCTTCGGCCTGCCCTACACCCATATCACCCTTCACGGGGAGCTGATCGGGGGCACCTTCGGCGGCAAGGACGGCATCCTGCTGGAGCCGCTGACCCTGCTCCTGTCCAAAAAGGCGGGGGGCCGGCCGGTGAAGATCCGCTACAGCCGCGGCGAGTCCATGGTGTCCACCTACACCCGCCACGCCATCAAGCTCTACGGAAAGATGGGCGTGGACCGGGACGGCCGGATGACCGGCTTTGAGATCCGGTCCTTTATGAATTCCGGTCCCTACTGCGGCGGCAGCATCAACGTCCAGTCCGCTATGTGCGGCAAGATGTTCAAGGTCTATCAGACGGAGAACCAGCGCTTTGACGGCAAGGCAGCCTATACCAATACCCCGGTGGGAGGCGCCATGCGGGGCTTCGGCTCTCCCAAGGTGTTCTCTACGCTGGAGCTGCTGGTGAACAAGGCGGCCCGGGCGGTGGACATGGACCCGGTGGAGTTTCGTGAAAAGAATCTGGTGCGGCCCTACGGGCTGGACCGGGGGGCCAACGATACTCTGGGCAACGCCCGGGTCCACGACTGCCTGCTCCGGGGCGCCGGGCTCTTTGACTGGAAGCGGAAGTGGGCGGAGCGCAAAAGCCTGGAGGACGGGCGCTATGCCTACGGTTACGGCGTGGCCACCGCCCTCCACGGAAACGGCGTGGCCCCCTTCGCACCTGACATCACCGTAGCGGAGCTGATGCTTCACGAGGACGGCTCGGTGCTGCTGCGCACCGGCCTCACTGACCACGGCGCGGGCACCTATACCCTGATGAAGCAGATCGTGGCCGAGACGCTGGATATCCCCTTCGACCAGATCGAACTGACCCATTCGGACACCCATACCTGTCCCTACGACATGGGCTCCGGCGCCAGCCGGAACACCTGGTCGGGCGGCGCGGCGGTGGAGACCGTCTCCCGCCAGATGGCCAACACCCTGCTGGAGGTGGCCGCCGCCATGCTGGGCTGCGGGAAAGAGGCCGTCCGGTTTGAGGACGGGCGCTATTCCACGGACGGAGATGACCGCCGGCTCACCCGGGCCGACCTGGCGTGCTACGCTTACGACAAGCAGAAGCGCAAGATCCTGGAGACCGTGTCCTACTGCTCCGACCACAACGCCGGTTCCTATGGCGCCCATTTCGCTAAAGTCCGGGTGGACAAGGAAACCGGCGAGGTGAAGGTGATGGACTATCTGGCGGTGTGCGACGTGGGCACCGCCCTCAACCCCATGCTGCTGGAGGGACAGATCGAGGGCGCCATCCTGATGGGTATGGGCATGGCCCTCTTCGAGGGCATCGAGCTGGATGATAAGGGAAAACCTGTCAACGCCAGTTTTCGGAAGTACCGGATGCCCCGCTCCACCGACGTGCCCCCCATCACCATCCGCTTTGTGGAAGCGTTTGAGCAGGGCGGCCCCTACGGCGGCAAGAGCATCGGCGAGGCCTCCATCGTCCCCGTGGTGCCCGCCATCGTGGGCGCGGTGAATGACGCCCTGGACCGGGAGCTGGAGATTCTGCCCCTGACCCCGCAGCGGGTACTGGAGGCACTAAAAAAGTAGTACAAAGCAATTAAAAACTGTTGTAAAAGTAGTACAAGAAATTTATAATGAGAGTATAAAAACGCTTCCGAGGGGGACTGCGGTCCCGTCGGAAGAAGCGGGAAAAAAGGAGTGCGTGAAAGATGGTAAAGATCCTCGGTATCTGCGGCAGCCCCCGGAAGAAATCGGCCTACACCGCGCTGAAGGCCGCGCTGGAGGCGGCTGAGGCCACCGGCGACGTGGAAGTGGAGCTGGTGGAGCTGCGGGGCCGCAAGCTCAATTTCTGTATCCACTGCAACCGGTGCACCAGAGAGGGCGTGACCTACTGCCCGGTCTACAAGGACGATGACATGACCGAGCTGTATGAGAAGTTCTACAACGCCGACGGCTACATCATCGCCACTCCGGTGTATGAGATGAACATCACCGCCCAGCTGGCCACCTTCTTCAACCGGTTCCGTCCCACCTGGACCATCCTGAAGGATGACCCGGACTTCTTCTCCCGGAAGGTGGGCGGCGCCATCGCCGTGGGCGGCACCCGCAACGGCGGCCAGGAGCAGGCAATCAACGGCATCCTGGGCTTCTACCACACCCAGGGCATCACCGTGTGCAACGGCGGCGTGTGCGTCTACGCCGGCGCCAGCCTGTGGAACCCCGGCGACGGCTCGGGCACCATGGATGACCCCGAGGGCATGGAGAAGGCCCGGGGCATCGGCAAAAAGGTGGCCATGCTGACCAAGCTGCTGGCTCCCAAGAAGGACTGAGCGCGGGCCCTTGTCTGCGAAAAAAGACCGGAAGGCGGTATTCTGCCGCCTTCCGGTCGTTTTGTATTCACTTAGCGGCCCAGCCGCTTGCCCGCGGCCATAAAACCGAAGGCGGTACCCGATGCGCCCCCCACCAGGTGCATGAAATGGGCCACGTTGTCCTGCACGAAGAGGGTGGAGTATACCTCCTGCCCCAGATAGATGATACCCACCAGGATCAGGGTCAGGGGAATGGAGCCCGCCCGCATGCCCGCCAGAGAGGAGAGCATGATGAGCATGAACACAATGCCGCTGGCTCCCAGCAGAGCCGTGTCCGGGAAGAGCAGGCACTGGAGCAGACCCGAGATGAGGGCGGTGACCAGGATGCCCGAGAGCAGCGCCCGGCTGCCGTACTTCTCCTCCATGGGAGGGCCTACCACCAGCAGCAGCACCATGTTGCCCGCGAAGTGGGCATAGCTGCTGTGGCCCAGCACATGGCCGAAAAGACGGAAGAAAAAGAGGGGGGTCAGCGGGGCGCGATAGACCGAAAAGAGGGCGGCGGTGCTGTACCCTTTGGTGAGGGCGCCCATGAGCAGCGCGCCCAGGGAGAGAAAGAAATAGGTCAGGATGACCGGGGAATTGTAATGGATCCGTCTCATCTGAATACCTCCGGCGTATGAGTGTGGGGATGGAACGGGGACGCTGCCCTCATTTTATAACAGGTCTGCTCTTATTGCAAGAAAAGGGGTGGATCGGGGCGGAAAAGGGCTTTACACTGATTAAACTATATGGTATACTTTTATAAAAAGCGATACTGATGCGGAAGGACCTGGTCCTGACGGGGAAGGGGAGCGGAACAGAACACAAAGTCCTCAGTGTGCGAGGGCTTGTTTTGGCGTACCCTTCCGGGTGCGCCTTTTGTATTTTCACACAGAGAGGATGATAGATATGGAAAACCGTGTGGCCCTGCTGGGGCTGGTGGTGGAGCAGCCCGATTCGGTGGAGCCCCTCAACGCCCTGCTCCACCAGTACAAGGACTATATTATCGGACGGATGGGGCTGCCCTACCGGGAACGGAAGATCAGCATCATCAGCATCGTGCTGGACGCGCCGGGGGACGTGATCAGTACCCTGTCGGGCAAGGCGGGGATGCTGCCCGGCGTCACCGCCAAGGCGGTCTACTCCAAGCTGACGGAGCACCGGGATGAGAACACTGCTGGATAAGCTGGAGCGGGAGGGGACCCTCACCGGAGCGGAGTTCGCCGCCCTCATCCGGGGGCGGGACGAGGCACTGGCACGGGAACTCTTCCGCCGCGCCGATGTCCGGCGCAGGGAGTATTACGGCGCCGATGTGTACATCCGGGGCCTCATCGAGTTCACCAACTACTGCAAAAACGACTGCCTCTACTGCGGCATCCGCCGCTCCAACCGGAACGCCCGGCGCTACCGGCTCAGCCGGGAGGAAATTCTGGCCTGCTGCCGGGAGGGCTATGCCCTGGGCTACCGCACCTTCGTCCTCCAGGGGGGCGAGGACCCCTGGTACACCCCGGAACGGGTGGAAGAGCTGGTGCGCGCCGTCAAGGCCGCCCACCCGGACTGCGCCCTGACCCTCTCGGTGGGGGAGCAGCCCCGGAAGGTCTATCAGGCCTGGTTCGACGCCGGGGCAGACCGCTATCTGCTGCGGCACGAGACCGCCAATGACGATCATTACCGCTCCCTCCACCCGGCGGAAATGTCCCCGGAGAACCGGAAGCGCTGCCTGTGGGATCTGAAAGACATCGGATACCAGGTGGGCTGCGGCTTTATGGTGGGCTCCCCCGGGCAGACGCCGGAGCATCTGGCCGAGGATCTGCTCTTCCTCCGGGCGCTGGAGCCGGACATGGTGGGCATTGGGCCCTTCATCCCCCAGCACGACACCCCGCTGCGCTATCAGCCCGCCGGGACTCTGGAACTGACCCTGTTCCTGCTGGGACTCATCCGCCTGATGCTGCCCGATGTGCTCCTCCCCGCCACCACCGCCCTGGGCACCATCCACCCCCGGGGGCGGGAGCTGGGCATCCAGGCCGGGGCCAACGTGTGCATGCCCAACCTGTCTCCGGCGGAAGTACGGGAGAAATACGCCCTCTATGACAACAAGATCTGCACGGGAGACGAGGCGGCCCAGTGCCGCCGCTGCCTGGAGGCGCGGATGGCCTCCATCGGCTACCGGGTGGTGGTCCACCGTGGAGACCATATCGGCAAAAACAAAAAAATCTCTGAAGGGGAAGCTCCGCGCTGACCCAAAAGAAAGGAAGTAGACACACCATGTACGATCCTAAATCCATGAAAGCCGAGGAATTCATCGACCACCAGGAGATCCTGGACAGCCTGGCCTATGCCGACGCACACAAGACTGACGCTGCCCTCATCGACTCTATTCTGGAAAAGGCCCGGCTGCGCAAGGGCCTGAGCCACCGGGAGGCCTCCGTCCTGCTGGCCTGCGAGCTGGAGGACAAAAACCAGGAGCTCTACGCCCTGGCCCAGCAGATCAAGAAGGACTTTTACGGCAACCGCATCGTCATGTTCGCCCCCCTGTACCTCTCCAACTACTGTGTCAACGGCTGTCTCTACTGCCCCTACCACGCCAAAAACAAGCACATCCCCCGCAAGAAGCTCACCCAGGAGGAGATCAAACGGGAGGTCATCGCCCTCCAGGACATGGGCCACAAGCGTCTGGCGCTGGAGGCCGGCGAGGACCCGGTGAACAACCCTCTGGAGTATATCCTGGAGTCCATCCAGACCATTTATTCCATCAAGCACAAGAACGGAGCCATCCGCCGGGTGAACGTGAACATCGCCGCCACCTCGGTGGACAACTACCGCAAGCTGAAAGAGGCCGGCATCGGCACCTACATTCTCTTCCAGGAGACCTATCACAAGGAGAGCTATGAGAAGCTCCATCCCACCGGCCCCAAGAGCAACTACGCCTACCACACCGAGGCCCACGACCGGGCCATGCAGGGCGGCATAGACGACGTGGGCCTGGGGGTCCTCTTCGGTCTGGAGCTCTACCGCTACGAGTTCGCCGGTCTGCTCATGCACGCAGAGCACCTGGAGGCTGTCTTTGGCGTGGGACCCCACACCATCAGCGTGCCCCGTGTCTGCCCTGCCGACGACATCGACCCCGGCGCCTTTGACAACGGCATCTCCGACGATATCTTTGCCAAGATCGTGGCCTGTATCCGGGTGGCGGTGCCCTATACCGGCATGATCGTCTCCACCCGGGAGAGCCCCATGGTCCGGGAGCGGGTGCTCCACCTGGGCATCTCCCAGATCTCCGGCGGCTCCCGCACCAGCGTGGGCGGCTACGTGGAGCCCGAGCCTGAGGAGGAGAGCTCCGCCCAGTTCGACCTGTCCGACCGCCGTACCCTGGACGAGGTGGTCCGCTGGCTGATGGAGATGGATTATGTGCCCTCCTTCTGCACCGCCTGCTACCGGGAGGGCCGCACCGGCGACCGCTTCATGTCCCTGTGCAAGTCGGGCCAGATCCAGAACTGCTGCCTGCCCAACGCCCTGATGACCCTGAAGGAGTACCTGATGGACTACGCCGCCCCCGAGACCCGGGCCATTGGAGAAAAGGTGATCGCCCGGCAGCTCGTCGATATTCCCAAGGAAAAGGTGCGTCAGATCGTGGTGGAGCGGCTGGAGAAGATCGCCCAGGGTGAGCGGGACTTCCGTTTCTAAAAGGAGGACGCTGTGAGCGGTATGAATCAGACCCCCGCCGGCGAGCGGGTCCACATCGCCTTTTTCGGCCGGCGGAACGCAGGCAAATCCAGCCTGGTCAACGCCTTCACCGGCCAGGAGACGTCCATCGTCTCCGATGTGAAGGGTACCACCACCGATCCGGTGTCCAAGGCCATGGAGCTGCTGCCTCTGGGGCCGGTGCAGATCATCGACACACCGGGCATCGACGACGAGGGGGCGCTGGGGGAACTGCGGGTGCGCCGTACCCGGCAGGTGCTGAACAAGACCGACCTGGCGGTGGTGGTGGCCGACGCGACCCTTCCCCTGGGAGCGGCGGAGGAGGAGCTCCTCTCCCTCATCCGGGAGAAGGAGATCCCCTTTGTAATGGCCCGGAACAAGGCAGACCTGCTCCCTGCCGTACCGGAGGGGGAGGGAAACACCCTCTGGGTCAGCGCCAGGACCGGCCTCCACATCCATGAGCTCAAGGAGCTTGCCGCCCGGCTGGCCCAGCCGGAGGAACCGCGCCGTCCACTGGTGGCCGACCTGCTCTCGCCGGGGGATACGGCGGTACTGGTGGTGCCCATCGACAAGGCGGCCCCCAAGGGCCGGCTCATCCTGCCCCAGCAGCAGACCATCCGGGACATTCTGGAGGCCGGGGCCTCCGCCCTGGTGTGCCGGGACAGCGAGCTGCCCCAGACGCTGGAAAAGCTCACCGTACCCCCGCGTATGGTCATCACCGACAGTCAGGTCTTTGGCGCGGTGAGCAAACTGGTGCCGGAGTCGGTGTTCCTTACCTCCTTCTCCATCCTCATGGCCCGGTACAAGGGTGACCTGCCCCTGGCCGTGGCGGGGGCGGCGGCGGTGGACCGCCTGCGGGACGGGGACAAAGTCCTCATCGCCGAGGGCTGCACCCACCACCGTCAATGCGGAGACATCGGCACCGTCAAGCTACCGGGCTGGATCCGGAGACGAACAGGGGTGGAGCCGGAGTTCACCTTTACCTCCGGCGGCCAGTTCCCCGAGGACCTGAGCCCCTATAAACTGGTGATTCATTGCGGGGCCTGTACCCTGCCGCCCCGGGAGATGCGTTACCGTCTGCGCTGCTGTCAGGACCAGGGGGTCCCGGTGACCAATTACGGCATCCTCATCGCCTATCTCAACGGCATCCTGCCCCGGACAGTGGAGCTCTTTCCTCAGGTGGCCGCCCTGCTGGGCGGTGCGTAACTGCAAACGAAATAGAAAAACCGGGGGACCGCGTCTGCGGTCCCCCGGCTTTTCTGCTGGGAAGCTGAGAGAGATTTGCTTACTCCTCGTCCTCCGCCTTCTTGCGGCCGAAGGTCAGGTGCAGGCCGGCTCCCACCAGGGAGAAGGCCAGGGCCACCAGTCCCAGGGTCACAGAGGGCTCCACAGGCGCGGCCACCATGCCGGTCTGGGGAAGATCGCCCTTGGGCGTGCCGGGCTCCTCAATGTCGATGCCGGGCTCGGTGGGATCGGTGGGCTCGGCAGGCTCGGTGGGCTCAGGAATCGGCTCGGGCGTGGGCTCGGGGGTCTCGGAGGGCTTGGGATCCAGCGGGGTGCTGGGCTCGGGCAGCTCCACTTCGGCGGTGTACCACACGTTGATGACCTTGTCACGGTTCAGGGTGCCGGTCAGGGCGTCGCCAGTGGTCTCCACATAGGTGTAGCCGTCGATGCTGATGGCGTCAAACCCGGTCACATCGTACTTGTAGCCGGAGCGGTGGCGCTCTGTGTGCTGCTCGTGCAGGACCTTCCCGGTGCCCTGCTCCAGGTAGTTGACGGTGATGTCATACTTGGTGGAAGTGCCGGGATCATAGGGGGTGGTGTAGCTGTAGGCATAGTAGAGGTCGATCACATAGGTAACGCCGTCCTTGCTCAGATGGACGCTGATGGGGCTTCCGGTCAGGGCAGAGACATCGTCCTCCACTGTCAGGGTGCTGTTCTGGTACGTATAGGTATACTTGCTGCCGTCGGCGGCGGTGTACTCCCGGGCGGCGTCGGGGGTCAGGCTGACGGTCTGATCGCCGTGGTACCGGGTCTCCACGCTGCCGGTCTGGACCTCGTTATCCACCACGACGGTGCCGTCGATGGTGGCGGTATAGTGGTAGTTCACCTGGTACTGATAGGTCTTGTAGGTGTTGGTGAAGCTGGTCACGCCATTGGCGGTGGAACTGCCGGCGGTGAAGCCGTCCACGGCCTTCTCCTTGAGCTCGTAGGTATACTCGTGGCCGTCAGTGGCGTACTTGGGCAGGGCCTTGCCCTCCAGGTCGTTGGTGATGGAGAAGGTGAACTGGGCCTTGTCGGACGCGATCTTCTGCTCGAAGAGGAAGCTCTTGTCCCGCCAGACCTCCACGGTGATGCTGTAGTCATCGCGGGTGGCTTCAGGCTGGAGGGTCCAGGTCTTGCTGCCGTTCAGGACAGCCTCGCCGGGCTTGATGGTGTTGAGGAAACTGTTGCCGGCGGCCCTGGAGGAGGTGAAGTCGGTGGGAACAGTGGTCTCCTCCACGGTGTAGGTATAGGCGGTGTGGCCGTCAGCGCTGAACTTGGGCAGGTTGGGGGCGGTGTAAGTGTACAAGCCCTTCACGGCGTCGTAGGTCATATCCCTGGAGGACACGATAGCATGTTCAGTGCCGTTGCGGTAGATGGTGAAGATGGCCTCGGGCAGGTTGTAGCCCTCGGGAGCCGCCCACTGCTTGGTAAAGGTCAGGCTGGTAGTGGGATCAGTGGTGATCTCCTTGAGCTTGTTGGTGATGCCAAAGCCAGAGATGGTGGTGTCGTAACCCTCCACGGGGGCCTCTTCCACGGTGTAGGCGTACTTGCCGGTGACCTTGCCGTCACCGTCGAACTTGAACACCGGGAGAGTTTCCTTCCCCTCGCTGTCCACGCCGAAGGTGTGGGTGACGGTGGGGCTCTTCAGGGTGGTGGTGCCGAAGGGCTCGCCGTCCTGCTTCAGGGTGATGGTGATGTCGGGGCGGTCGGTGCGGCCGCCGTCGATCCAGGTCTTGCTGACCTCCACCTTGGTGTACTGCTGCTGGAGGTCGTTGGTGAAGTTGTAGCCGTTGGGAGTGGAGGTGTAGCCGTGGACGGCGTCCTCGCTGACGGTGTAGGTGTACTTCACACCCTGGCTGTCGTACATGGGCAGGTTGTCGAAGGAGTAGCCGGCGTCGTTCTTGCCGATGGTAGTGGTGCGGAAGGCCTCAGCGCCGCCGTTCTGGTACAGCTTGAAGGTGATGGTCTCGGGACGGGTGCCGTAGGCGTTGTTGTTGTCGTTCCAGGTCTTGGTGCCCGAGACGGAGGTGGTGCCGGTGAGGGTGTTGGTGATGTTGAAGCCGTCGTAGCTCACATCATAACCGGAGACCCTGGCCTCCTTCACGGAATACACGATCTTCACGGCCACCTCTTCGGTGACAGCGGGGGTGTCGGGAGTGGCCTCTTCCACCACCACGGTCTCATAGCGGTACTCCTCCAGACCGGTGAAGCGGTACTGCCAGGCGCCGTACTCGCCGGTGGCATCGGCGGCCAGACCCTCGTCGGCAGTGCCGTCCAGGACCACGGTCTTGCCGGTGGGCTCATTGTCGGCGTAGAGCTCCACAGTCACGCTGGAGGGACGGGTGCTGTAGGCGTTGTCGTTGTCCAGCCAGGTCTTGGTTCCGGAGACAACAGTGGTGTCGTGATAGTAGTTGGTGAAGTCGTCGCCGTCCTTCTCGGGGACATAGTGGGTGTCGGCGGAGCTGTCACCGGCGTACTGGACCTCCACGGCGGAGTAGTTGATCTTCTCGCCGCTGGCGTAGTACTTGGGCAGATCCTCGAAGGAGTAGGTGCCGTCGGCCTTGAGCTCGGTGGTCCGGCCGGTGCCGGGGATGATGAAGCTGACCTGGGGCCGCTCAGCGCCGTCGGGCTCCACCCAGGACTTGGTGCCGGAGATGGAGACAGTGCCGGTGAGGGTGTTGGTGATGATGTTGCCCATCACTTTGCACTCGTAGGAATCGCCGTCGTTATTGACAGTACCGATCTCATCCTCAGACAGGGTGTACCAGATCTTCTCGCCGTTGACCTTGCCGTCGCTGCCCACGCGGTAGACCGGCAGGGCCTCGCCCTGGGCGTCGGTGGTAAAGGTGTAGCTCCACAGGTTGGCGTTGCCGGCAGCGGCATTGGCGGAGGACAGCTCCGCGCTGCTGACCACTTCGCCGTCAGCCAGCAGGTTGACCGTGATGGTGTCGGGACGGGTGCCGTAGGCGTCGCTGTTGTCGAACCAGACCTTGGAGACGGAGACGGTGGTAGTAGTCTGGTTGATGCGGTTGGTGAAGTCGTTTCCGTTCTTTTCCTCAGAGTAGTTGGCCAGGTCGGTGTTCTCGCGGACGGTGTACTCGATCTCGCCGTCTGCATCATATTTGGGCAGATCGGGGAAGGAGTAGCTGGTCTCGCCGCTCTTCAGGGTGACCGTTTTGGCGGGGGAGAGGGGCTCGCCGTTGGCCAGCAGCTCGATCTCGATGTCGGGATGGCTGGTCTCCGAGTCGATCCAGGTCTTGGTGCCGGAGACGGAGGTCTTGTCATTGGCGTAGTTGGTGACGGTGTAAGTATCGTCGCTGTAGGAGGTGCTGTAGCCGCTGACGGCGGACTCGGCGACCTTGTAGGTGTACGGAGTGTTGTCGTTTACGTCCTTGATGGGCAGCTTCTCGGTCTGAGACGCACCGAAGGTGTAGCTCCACTGGGTGGGCTGGCCGTCCACGGCGTCGGCAGAGGTGAGAGTCTTCTCCCAGGTCTTTCCGGTAGCGGTATCGCCCTTGTACTGAGTCAGGGTCAGGGTGATGGAGGGGCGGTTTGCGCTGCCGCCGTCCACCCAGATCTTGGTGACGGGGATGGTGGTGTACTCCTCGCTGAACTTGTTGTCCACCACATTGGGGACGGTGGTGCCGCTCTCGTCCAGCGCTCCCCAGGCCACCTTGACGTCATAGGGACCGGCAGCGGTATAGCCCGCCGGGGCGGTCTCGGTCAGGGTGTAGGTGTGGCCGGAGGGGATGCCCGAGAAGGAGACCGTGCCGTCATTGCCGGAGGTGGCGGTGGCGCTCCAGTTGGAGGAGATGCCGCAGGCGCAGTCGCTCTTATGGGTCAGGGTAAAGACGGCACCGGCAAGAGGCTCGCCGTAGGCCTTCTTGGTGAAGGTCAGGGTGCCGGCGAATCCCTCTACCTGGGGGATATCCACGATCTTAGCGGTATGAAGGGTGCTGTCCAGGTTGCCGTTTTCATCGGTGAGCATATAAGTAAGGGTGGTGCTGCCGTTGGTGGCATAGTCTGCCCCTGCGATAAAGCCGTTGTCCAGCGTATCCAGACGGACGATATAGCTCTCCTCATAGACGTACCAATTTACATTGTCCACGGGCTCTGCTCGGTCTGGGGCGTCACCCTTCAGATTCCAGACCAGCTGCTTATTTGCGGTGTCGTAGTAAAATACGTTATCCGTATTATCCAAAGGAATGTTGCTGTTGTCCTCGGGAAGGAACTTGATATGGTTCTCAGCCGGGATAAGGTCGGTCAGGATCCAGGCCTTGGCCTGATTCTTAATAATGTCGGTGATCTGTCCAAGACCCCAGTCAATATCATTGCCTGCGGGGACATTCTTGTTGGCGAAGCTGGAGAGCCACGTGTCAATGGGCTGATTGTTGACCTTATCCCGGATGCTTCCGTAGGACACGGTATACAGCAGGGCGTTCTCCTTGATGTCGCTGGCCACATTGGGCACATCTACATAATCGTTGTGCGTGGCCTGGTTGCCGCCGCCCTTTTTGCCATCAATGAAGGTGGTGCTGGTGGGGGCACCTTCCACATAATACGTGGGCACGCCGTCTGTGATCAGCACCACATACTTGTTTTCGATATCAGTGGTACTCAGAAGGTTGCCGGCCAGCCGGAGACCGCCCTCGATGTTCGTTCCGCCGCCGTCGGTATAGGAATCGCCGTGAGGTCCGTCAAAACTCTTGGTGTGGATATGACCCTCGTAGCCTTTTTCAAACAGCGTATGCCAGCGGAGACTGCCGAGAATGCTGTCTTTCACATAGTACTCACAACCCGGAACATTGCAGCGCCATTGCAGGTTCAGGAAACCGCCCCACTCAATGGTATTGACCTCGTGGGTGTGCGAACCGGAAATGGTGCATGCCGGATAGCTGAAGTTGACCTTGACATTATCCACTGCGCTCTTGGCAGTGTCTGTATCGGCCCAGCCCTGAATGGTATAGGCGGAGGAACCAAACTCCACGATAGAGACCTGCCGCCGGGCATCTCCGGCCTCTGCGGCAAAGCTGTCAATGAATTTCTTCGCCGCGGCCTTCGCCTTGTAGATCCGCATGTCCTCCTCGCGTTTGGGATCGCTGCCGCTCACAGTCTCCTTCATGCTGTTGGAGACGTCCATGACCAGCACGACCGCGGCGTCGGGGGAGACGACCTGTTCTGTGACCTCCTCCGAGGTCTTTATGGTCAGGGTAATTTTAAACTCATTCTCTCCAAGTTGTTCAATCATTTTGGAGTGCTTGACTTTGCCATCGTCAGTGACAACTTCCTTGCCGTCTCTGACTATCTGGTTTTTGTCTGTCCCCGCCGCGAAGGCCGCGGTGGGCAGCAGGCCGAGGACCATGATAACGGCCAGCAGGGACGAGAGCAGACGGTTGAGCTTCTTTTTTGCCAACATCTTTCATTCCCCTTTTCTAAAGATTTGGTGAGAATGGAATCAGTGGCGGCCGGACTGGCGTGGCGGTCTCCCGCGTTAGCCTCCTGAGCTTTGCGTCCCGGCCTTTCGGCCGGTTTGCCCTTTTCACGGTTCCCGCTTTCCGGTTTCCGGAAAGCGGATCAGGGCTTCTCCCCGATCAGAACGGACTTAAGATCATGGCTTCCGAAGGCGGGCGTCAGGCCAGCTCCGGCTGGAACTCGCCTCCTTCCTCTGACAGCGTACTGTCGATGAGCTTCAAAAGCTCCAGCGCGCTGCGGAACGGCGCCTGTTTCTTTCCGCCTGACCAGGAAACAGTACCCTGCCATGTGGAATTCTGGGCGCTTATCACTTGAATGACAAAGGTCTCATGCATACGGATCTCCTCCAAGCCGGGATCTGAGGGGTACCGGGGTTCTTAGTATGGCATCAGTATACAGCGCAATGGTTACATCTTGGTCACATTTTGAACCGCTGCCGTACATAATTAAAAAATTTTTTAAACCCTTCTCTGTCCGCGTGGAGCCGGGAAAGGGCAGAAAAGCCCGTCTCCGGCAGGAGGCGGGCCCTCGTTTTGCATTTTATATCAGTTCTGCCCGCAGGCGCGCTCAGCGGCCTCCACCACATGCCCAACCAGCACGCAGGTGGTCACAGAGCCCACGCCGCCGGGGACGGGAGTGATAGCGTCCACCACAGGTTCCACCTGGTCAAAGGCCACATCGCCGCAGAGCCTGCCCTCCTCATTGACATTGATGCCCACATCCACCACCACCTGACCGGGGGCGGCAAAGGATGCGTCCACCACGCCGGCTCTTCCGGCCGCGACCACCAGGATCTCTGCCTCCCGGCAGACAGCGGGCATGTCCGCCGTGCGGGTATGGCAGATGGTGACGGTGGCGTTTTTCTGCAGCAGCATCATGGCCACGGGCCTGCCCACCACCAGGCTGCGGCCTACCACAGCCACCTTTTTTCCGGTCAGGTCGTAATTATAGTGGGCCAGGATCTCCATGCAGGCCTGGGCGGTGCAGGGGGGAAAGCCCCGCTTCACCCCGGCGAACACACCGGCCAGCGAGCCGTCGGTGATGCCGTCCACGTCCTTCTCGGGGGCCAGCGCCTGGCGGACGGCCTCGTCGTCGATGTGCCGGGGCAGGGGACGGAAGAGCAGGCAGCCGTGGATGCCCGGGTCGGCATTGACCCGGCCGATGACCTCCAGCAGTTCTTCCTGGGTGCATCCGGCGTCCAGCACGAAATGGCGCACCGCCACGCCGATCTTCTCGCAGCGCTTGACCGCGCCCCGCTCGTAGCTGAGGTCATCCTCACGCTCGCCCACCCGCACGATGGCCAGGGTAGGGGTCACGCCTCTGGCCGTCAATGCAGCGGTCCGCCGGACCAGGCTGTCGCTGAGGGCGGCGGCAACTTCTTTACCGGAGAGAATGGCAGCCATATGAATTCACGCTTCCTTTCATAGATCGATCAGTGGAACCGGGCGGCCACGTCGGCGTAGATGGCGTCGGCCATGGCACAGTACCGCTCCAGCATGGCGTTGGCCTCATTTTCCAGACGGATGGCCTTGTCCCGGTCAGTCATGGACTTGGTGTTGATAAATACGTTAAGGCTGGCGCCCTGGAGGGCGGCCTTGCAGCACACCACGCCCACGCCCACGTCGGAGATGGCGATGGCAGAGCCCATACGGGCGTAGTCTTTATGAAGTTCAATGGCCTCGCACACGGCGCGCATGATGTCCATGGGCACGGCGCAGGCGGCGTCCAGGGCCTGGGCCATGACCTGGGCCTTATAGGCCCGCTGCTCCTCGGTCTCCCTGGGCAGGCCATAGGCCCGGGAGAGGGGCTCGAAAGCCTCCGCATCAGCAGCCACCAGATCCGCCAGCCGGCGGCGCAGGGCCCCGGCCTTCTGATCCAGGGCGATCACGTCGGCCTCTACACTGGCGTATTTCTTCTTCCCAACGGTGAGATTACCTACCATATTGCCCAGGGCCACGCCTACCGCGCCCACCAGGGCTGAGGCGCCGCCGCCGCCGGGGACGGGAGCCTTGGAGGCCAGCGCGTCCAGAAACTCCGTACAGGTCTGTGCTGTCAGATTCATGTCCATCCCTCGCTTTATTATATTGGGTCGAATGCCCGCGCTGACGGGGCACAGGATCGTTTCTACCCTATCATGATAACGGACGGTCCCCGAAAAAGCAAGACTTATCAGTTTAAAGAACGGGAAAAGAAGCCCGGAACGGACGGGGAACGGCCGGCAGTCAGGGAAGGGGCATTCTCCGGACGGGGGAGTTTTTGCGCTTCCTCTTGCAATCAGGGGATCGATTCGTTATAATATAAAAGATTCCGTAAAAAACCGGTCGGAACAGGGAAAAAAGGCCGGAGATGATACTTTTTAGGAAAGTGTGATAGCGTTGAAGTACGATTTCGCATCCATCGAGCCCAAGTGGCAGAAGAAGTGGCTGGACGAAAAGACCTTCCACTGCGAGGAGCACGGCAGCGGCAAGCCCAAGTTCTACGCGCTGGTGGAGTTCCCCTACCCCTCCGGACAGGGCCTGCATGTGGGCCATGCCCGCCCCTACACCGCCATGGACGTGGTGGCACGCAAGCGCCGGATGGACGGCTATAATGTGCTCTTCCCCATGGGCTACGACGCCTTCGGCCTGCCCACCGAGAACTACGCCATCAAGAACCACATCCATCCCGCCAAGGTCACTCACGACAACATCGAGAATTTCCGCAGCCAGCTGCAGATGCTGGGCTATTCCTTCGACTGGGACCGGGAGGTCAACACCACCGACCCCAGCTACTACAAGTGGACCCAGTGGATCTTCCTCCAGCTCTATAAGCACGGGCTGGCCTACAAGACCACCATGCCCGTGAACTGGTGCACCTCCTGCAAGTGCGTGCTGGCCAACGAGGAAGTGGTGGAGGGCGTATGTGAGCGCTGCGGCTCCCCCGTCATTCGCAAGGAGAAGAGCCAGTGGATGCTGAAGATCACCGAGTACGCCCAGCGTCTCATCGACGATCTGGACGATCTGGACTTCATCGAGCGGGTCAAGATCCAGCAGAAGAACTGGATCGGCCGCTCCACCGGCGCCGAGGTCACCTTCAAGGCCACCACCGGCGAGGATATCGTGGTCTTCACCACCCGGCCGGACACCCTGTTCGGCGCCACCTATATGGTCCTCTCTCCCGAGCACGCCCTGGTGAAGGGCTGGCTGGAGCAGGGCCTTCTGGCCAACGCCGGCGAGGTGAGGGCCTATCAGGCCGCCGCCGCCTCCAAGAGCGATATGGAGCGCACCGAGCTCAACAAGGAAAAGACCGGCGTGTGCCTCTCCGGCGTGAAGGGCGTCAACCCCGTCAACGGCAAGGAGATCCCCATCTTCATCTCCGACTACGTGCTCTCCACCTACGGCACCGGCGCCATCATGGCCGTGCCCGCCCACGATGACCGCGACTGGGAGTTTGCCAAGAAGTTCGGCTGCGAGATCATCGAGGTGGTCTCCGGCGGCGAGGACGTGCAGAAGGCCGCCTTTACCGCCAAGGACGAGACCGGCATCCTGGTCAACTCCGACTTCCTCAACGGCATGACCGTGAAGGACGCCATCCCCGTCATCACCAGGTGGCTGGAGGAGAAGGGCATCGGCAAGGCCAAGGTCAACTTCAAGCTCCGGGACTGGGTGTTCTCCCGCCAGCGCTACTGGGGCGAGCCTATCCCCATGGTCTACTGCGAGAAGTGCGGCTGGCAGCCTCTGAGCGAGGACCAGCTCCCCCTGCTGCTGCCCGACGTGGAGAGCTATGAGCCCACCGACGACGGCGAGAGCCCCCTCTCCAAGATGACCGACTGGGTCAACACCACCTGCCCCCACTGCGGTGGCCCCGCCAAGCGTGAGACCGATACCATGCCCCAGTGGGCCGGCTCCTCCTGGTACTTCCTGCGCTATATGGACCCCCACAACGACAAGGCCCTGGCCTCCAAGGAGGCGCTGGAGTACTGGTCCCCCGTGGACTGGTACAACGGCGGCATGGAGCACACCACCCTGCACCTGCTGTACAGCCGTTTCTGGCACAAGTTCCTCTATGACATCGGCGTGGTCCCCACCAAGGAGCCCTACAAGAAGCGTACCAGCCACGGCATGATCCTGGGCGAGGGCGGCGAGAAGATGAGCAAGAGCCGCGGCAACGTCATCAACCCCAACGACGTGGTGGCCCAGTACGGCGCCGACACCATGCGCCTGTATATCATGTTCATCGGCGACTTTGAGAAGGCCGCCGCCTGGAGCGACAACGCGGTGAAGGGCTGCAAGCGCTTCCTGGACCGTGTGTGGAACCTGGCCGAGCAGTGTACCGATTCTCCGGACTACACCGCCGCCAACGAGAGCGCCATCCACAAGGCCATCAAGAAGGTCTCCGCCGACATTGAGGCCATGAAGTTCAACACCGCCATTGCCGCGCTGATGGCCCTGGTCAACGACTTCTATCAGAACGGCTGCTCCAAGGGCGACATGAGCGCCCTGCTGCTGATGCTCTCCCCCTTCGCGCCCCACATGGTGGAGGAGCTGTGGGAGATCCTGGGCTTTGCCGCCGAAAAGGGTATGGCCTGCCAGCAGTCCTGGCCCACCTACGACGAGAGCAAGACCGTGGCCAGCGAGGTGACCATTGCCGTGCAGGTGTGCGGCAAGCTCCGCGGCACCGTGGTGGTCCCCATGGACAGCGACGAGGACACCGTGGTGGCCGCCGCCCTGGCCGACCCCAAGGTGCAGAAGTTTACCGAGGGCAAGAACCTGGTCAAGACTATCCTGGTGAAGAACAAGCTGGTCAACCTCATCGCCAAGTAAGATGAGGGGCGTGCATCATATCTCCCTCAAGACCGGGGGAGAAGCGGAGTTTCAGGCGGCGCTGGATTTTTACGGCACCGTCCTGGGGTGCCCGCTGGTCCGCCGGTGGGGCCAGGGCGAGCGCCGGGGCGCCATGCTGGACCTGGGCAACACCCTGCTGGAGGTCACGGCGAGCGGCGCCGGTGAGCGGAAAGGGGCCTTTGCCCACATCGCCTTCGCCACGGACGACGTGGACGGCATGATCGAGCGGGTCCGCGCGGCGGGCCGCCCGGTATTCATCGAGCCGGTGGACAAGTGCCTGGGGGAGGATTATCCCATCCGTATCGCTTTCTGCACCGGCCCCGCCGGGGAGGATATCGAGTTTTTCCAGGAACGCTGAGGCTGTTTTTCCCTTTTTGAAAATCATCCTTGACAATATGGCGGGCCTTGGATATAATATATTAATGTTAAAGCCATAACTATCAGTATGTGGCCCTTTGGCGGCGTTGACCGCCGCTTCGGAGGGAGGGGAAATCAATGTCGGAAGTCCGTGTTAAGGACGGCGAGTCTCTGGAGAACGCTCTGAAGCGCTTTAAGCGTAGCTGCGCCAAGTCGGGCGTCCTGGCCGAGGTGCGTAAGCGTGAGCACTACGAGAGCCCGAGCGTCAAGCGCCGCAAGAAGTCTGAGGCTGCCCGCAAGAACCGCAAGAAGTTTTACTAAGTCATAAGACAAGAGCCAGAGCCCCGCACCACCGGTGCGGGGCTTTTCTTGTTTGCCCGGAGCTGCCCTTTCTTGCAGCCGGGAAAAAGATGTGATAAACTAACCATTTAGAATGGGCGGACATACCCATAGAAAGGAGGGCGGAGCACGCCATGATCTACCGTTGTACGCAGGAAGAGTGCCCGTGCATCGTGGAGCAGGAGGAGCGGCCGGAGTGCTGCCCCGACTGCGGACATACCATGGAGCCGGCGGAGGAGGCGCAGCTCTCCGGAAGGGAGTGGGCCCTGCTGGGAAGCTACTGGATCGAGGGCCCGGCGCGGGATGAGGCGCGCGCCCTGGCCTGCTTCCGGCATTCCGCTGGCATGGGCGAGGCCTGCGGCATCAGCAATCTGGGCTGGTGCATGGAGAATGGGGTGGGCATCCAGGCCGACCCCCGGCAGGCCGCATGGCTCTATGAGCAGGCCGCTCTGCTGGACTATGTGCCCGCCATGTGTAATTTCGGCTTCTGTCTCCAGCAGGGGATCGGCGTGGGGCCGGACGTAGTCCGGGCGGCAGAGTGGTACCGCCGGGCGGCGGAGGCCGGCTTTCCCCGGGCCCAGATCCTGCTTTCCCGCTGTTATCATGACGGTATCGGCGTGGAATGCTCTCCGTCGGCAGCGGTGGAGTGGCTGAAGGCCGCCGCCTTCCAGGGCGACCCGGTGGGACAGGCCCAGCTGGGCCGCTGCTTCGAGTTCGGCGACGGCGTGGAGCGAAACGCGGAGACCGCCGTTTTGTGGTACGGCCGGGCGGCAGCCCAGGGCAGTACGGATGGTCTGTGCTGCCTCGGGGTATGCTATGAGTACGGCATCGGCGTGCAGCGGGACAGCCGTCAGGCGGCAAAGCTCTACTGGAAGGCCGCCCGTGGAGGAGATACCCGCGGCATGTGCAACCTGGCCTGGATGTATCAGAATGGCGTGGGCGTGGGCCGGAATCTGGGCCGTGCCATCATCTGGTACACCGACGCCGCCCGGAAAGGGGACCCCCGGGCTCAGTGCGAGCTGGGCGTGTGCTATGAGTACGGCGCCGGCGTGGAGAAGGATATGGCCCAGGCCATGGAGTGGTACAAGCGCTCGGCGGCCCAGGGGTATCCTCAGGGCCTGACCAACCTGGGCGTGTGCATGGAGGGCGGCCGGGGCATGGAACCCGACCGGGCGGGGGCCATGGCCCTCTACCTTCAGGCGGCGGAGCAGGGATATGGCCGTGCCCAGTGCTACGTGGGCATCAACTATTTTTACGGCGACGGCGGCGTGGAGCGCTCCCCGGAAGAGGCGGCGCGCTGGTTTGCCCGTGCGGTGGAGAACGGATATGAAGAGGCCTGCTACTGGATGGGCCTGTGTCTCTGGAGCGGTCAGGGCGCGGCGGAGGACAAGGCCGGTGCGGTCAAGTGGTTCCGCCGGGGCGCCGGGGCCGGGAATGCCCGGTCGGGCTTCTATCTGGGTCTCTCCTTTGACCAGGGCTGGGGCAGCGAGCCTGACGAGGCCAAGGCGGTGCACTGGTACCAGTGGGCCGCCAAACGGGGGGACAGCCTGGCCCAGTACAACCTGGCCTGGCGCTACGCCAACGGCCAGGGCGTGGAGCGCAGCGATGAGCGGGCCACCGAACTCTTCCGCCGGTCCGCCGGGCAGGGGGACGCCGACGCCATGTGCAGCCTGGGCCTGCGGTATGAGCAGGGCCTTGGCGTGGAGCGGGATGTAAAGCAGGCGGCTGAGTGGTACCGCAGGGCGGCGGAGCTGGGGCAGCGGCAGGCCCAGTGCAACCTGGGCTGGTGCTACGACAGCGGCCTGGGCGTCCGCAAAAGCAAGAAGCAGGCTGTACTCTGGTACCGGCGCTCTGCCGGGCAGGGGCTGGCCCGTGCCCAGTACAATCTGGGCCACTGCTATAAGGACGGCTCTGGGGTGGAGCAGGATGACGCCGCCGCCATGGAGTGGTTCCGCAAGGCCGCGGAACAGGGCCACGGCGACGCCATGTGTTCCATCGGATGGCTGTGCGAGCAGGGCCGGGGCGCCGAACAGAGCTGGACCGAGGCCGCCGGGTGGTACCGGAAGGGAGCCGAGGCGGGCAGCACCGCCGCCATGTGCAATCTGGCCTGGTGCTATGAGCGGGGCCTGGGGGTGGAGAAGGATTACGCCCAGGCCGCGAACTGGTACCGGAAGAGCGCCGACGAGGGGAGCCTCCGGGGCATGAACAACCTGGGAGAGCTCTACCGGAAGGGCTGGGGCGTGCCCCGGGATTATACCCAGGCCGTCCGCCTCTATGAACAGGCCGCGGGAGCGGAGGATGACACCGCCCTCTACAACCTGGGCGAGTGCTATGAACTGGGGCAGGGAGTGGAGCCCGACCTGAAAAAGGCCCTGTCCTATTACCGCCGGGCCGCCCGGCTGGGAGAGGGCAGTGCCCTGTGCGCCCTGGGCCGGTTCTATGAGAACGGTATCCAGGTGCCGCCCAACCAGGCCAAGGCCCTGGAATACTACCGCCGCTCCGCCGACGGCGCCGACGCGGAGGGGATGTACTATCTGGCTCTGTGCTATGCCGAGGGCAAGGCGGTGGAGCCCGACCGGAAGGAGGCCCTGCGCATCTGCCGGGATGCTCTGGCGTGCAAGGACCTGGAGGAGCAGGACAACCCCGGCCTGCGGGAGAAGCTGGAGGCACTGGCCGCCCGGCTGAAGGCGTGAGCTACGGCTTGAGCAGCCGGGGCAGCAGGTCGTCCACCTGTCCGTAGGGCAGGAAGGCCCGGGTGATGCCCATGCGCCCGGCGATGTCCAGTTTTTTACGGATGGAGCCCGCGTCGTCGTACAGGACGAAGTGGACTCCATTCTCTTTGGACATATAGGTAAAGTAGTGGGCACAGAGCTCCCGGGAGAAGTATACCGTGGGATGGAGCTCCTCCAGCCGGGCGCGCAGCTTCTCCCGGCTGAGGGGGACGCCCTGCCCGGTGGGGGAGGGAAGGAAGAAGTCCATGGCCACCCGCTCCACCGCCAGGGTGACCCGCTCCCGGCCGAAGCGCTCCGCCGCGTCGGAGAGCCGCTGCTCCAGCGAGCCGCCGGACAGGGCGGTGGGGATGAGCACCCGGGCGCGGCGCAGGCCGTGAGCGTAGGCTTCGGGGACATAGAGGGGCCAGCCCCGGCGTTCCAGCAGGTCCTCCAGTTCGGCCGCCGCCTGCCGGAGCAGGGGAAAGGGACGGCCCTCAAAGGCGCAGTACACCCCGGTGAACCCCCGGGCGCTGCACTCCCGCAGGATCTCCTGGCACAGGGCGGAGGGCTCGCCGCGGCCGTCAAAACCCCGGCAGTCGGCCGCCAGCAGACCGCCCCGGGCAGCCACTGGCAGGTTGGAGCGGAAGAGGTGGGGCCCACTGCCCACACGGTAAGCCAGATGGGCCACCGGCAGACCGGCAGCCTGGGCGGCTGCGCTCTCCCCAGGAGCCGCGATCAGCGTGAGTTCACAACTGGAAGCCATAGGACAACCCCCTTGTTTCGCCTTGAAACGGATGCTATAATAATGTCTGCTGAATAAACCGCTTTGCGGTTTATTCGTGCGGCAGCAGCCGCACAATTCGATCAAAAGGGCCATTCTCAGCCCTTTTGATCGAATTCAGGCATTGTAACAATGCGTACTGAACAAAAACAGGACATATGACACTCATGAGCTGCCGAATGGGACATTTTGGGATAAACAGCCCGTGATCGACTGTGTTATGTTACAAAAAGCGGTATTTCTGACCACTTTATGTGATCAAGCCGCGGATATGGGATGCGGCTGCGCCCGTGATAGGAATCTATGCAGGGGAACGCGCAAATAGCCCTTGCGGAAAGGCGGTGGCCCTTGGGCCTGTCTCTCTTGGCGGACCGGGTGTTCCGCAGTATTTATGATATTGATCCGCAGGAACTGGCCCGCTCCGGCATCCGGCTCCTGCTGGCCGATCTGGACAATACGCTGGCGGCCTACGGCGTGCCTGAGCCGGATGAGGCTGTCCGGGCCTGGGAGCGGGAGCTGCGGGAGGCGGGGGTGACCCTCTTTATCCTCTCCAACAACCGAAAACCTGACCGGGCCCGCCGCTACGCCCGGTCACTGGGCATCCCCTTTATCGGCCACGCGGGCAAGCCCCGGGCGGGCTCCTTCCGCCGGGCCATGGAGGAGATGGGGGTCACCCAGCGGGAGACCGCCATCGTGGGGGACCAGATCTTTACCGATATCCTGGGCGGAAAGAACGCCGGCGTGACCACATTGCTGGTGGAGCCCATCCGGCTCTCGGGCAATCCGGGCCGCTACCTGCGCTATGCCGCGGAGTGGCCCTTCCGCCGGCTTGCACAGCGAAGGAGGAAAAGCATATGAGCGCACTCTTCGGACCTGCCGGCAATTCGGATTCCTTTTCCGCGGTCCACAAGTCCTCTCTTGCCGCGCCGGAGTGGATCGCAGGATTTGGGCTGGACGCCTATGAGTACCAGTGCGGCAAAGGGGTGAATGTGGGAGAGGCCACGGCCCGCAAGCTGGGGGAGAACGCCAGGGTTTACGGCGTCCGCCTCTCGCTCCACGCACCCTATTTCATCAATCTGGCCAACCCGGATCCGGAGAGCCTGCAAAAGACCATCGGCTATATTACCGCCGCCTGCCGGGCGGCAGACTGGATGGGGGCGGACCGGGTGGTCATCCACTCGGGGGCGTTGATGAAGCGCACCCGGCGGGAGGCACTGGACATCGCCCTCCGGTCCATGGAGCAGGTGGTGGCAGCCTGCGACGCCGCCGGGTACGGGCACATTACCCTCTGCCCCGAGACCATGGGCAAGATCAACCAGCTGGGGGACCTGGACGAGGTGCTGGAGCTGTGCCAGGTGGACGGGCGGCTGCTGCCCACGGTGGATTTCGGCCATCTCTATGCCCGCAGCCTGGGGGCCGATGAGGGGGAGGAGGCCACCGAGCGGATGCTGGACCGGATGGAGGAGCGCCTGGGCGGGGAGCGGGCAAGCCGCTTCCACAGCCACTTCTCCCGTATCCAGTTCACCCCCGGCGGAGGCGAGAAGATGCACCTGACCTTTGCTCAGGACGAGTTCGGCCCCGACCATATGCCGCTGATGAGATCCCTGGCCCGCCGGGGCTGGAGCCCCACCATTATCTGCGAGTCGGCCGGGACCCAGGCCGAGGACGCGCTGACCATGAAGACGGCGTACCGGCATTTTCTGGCGGGATCGGAATAAGAACCTGTTTGAAGAGAACAATGACAGAAAGGAAGTTTTCTCCATGAACCATCTGAACAAGATCGCTTCCAAGCTGCCCGAGTACGGCCTGGACGCCATGCTCATCACCAGCGAGCCCGGCGAGTTTTACGCCATCGGCTTCCACGGCGAGGGCGTGACCCTGGTGACCCGGGAGGGCAGCTACTACTTTACTGATTCCCGGTATATCGAGGCATGTGAGAAGCAGGTCACCGACTGCGCCGTCTCCATGCCCGAGGGCCGCAGCTACAAGACCGAGGTCCGGGACCTGGTGGTCAGGCACGGCGTCAAAAAGCTGGGCTTTGAGGACGGCTATATGTCCGTGAAGGAGTACAACGCCTGGACCGCCGCGGTGGAGGCCCAGTTCGTCCCGGCCAACGATCTGCTGGACGAGCTGCGTACCTACAAGGACGCAGAGGAGATCGACCGGATGATCAAGGCCCAGCGCATCTCGGAAAAGGCCTTTGAGGAGATCCTGGGGTTCATCAAGCCCGGCGTCACCGAGAAGGAGATCGCCGCCCGGCTGGAGTATGATATGATCCGCTTCGGCGCCGAGAAGATGAGCTTCGATCCCATCGTGGCCTCCGGCCCCAACGGCAGCATGCCTCACGCCATCCCCGGCGACAAGCCGGTGCGCAGCGGTGAGTTCATCACCATGGACTTCGGCTGCAAGTTCGGCGGCTACTGCTCCGACATGACCCGCACCGTGGCCCTGGGCGAGCCCACCGAGGAGATGAAGAAGGTCTATCAGACCGTGCTGGAGGCCCAGCTGGCGGGCATTGCCGCCGCAAAGGCCGGTGTGGTGGGCGCCGACGTCCACGAGGCGGGCCGGAAGGTGATCGCCGACGCCGGCTACGGCGACTATTTCGGCCACGGCTTTGGCCACAGTCTGGGCATCGAGATCCATGAGGACCCCCGGTTCTCCCCCAAGTGGGACAAGCCCATCGGCGCCGGCGCCGCCCTCTCCGCCGAGCCCGGCATCTACCTGCCCGGCAGGTTCGGCGTGCGTATCGAGGACGTGGTCATCCTGACGGAGGACGGCTGCGAGGTCATCACTGTAGCCCCTAAGAACCTGATCATCCTGTAAAAAGTACCTGAAATCCGGCCGGACTTGCCCCCGCGTGTATGATTCCAGCCGAATTCCATGCTACCCCCTTGCAAATAGAGACAAAGTAGGGTAAAATAGTGTCGCTTATTTTTGAAATACCTTTCTGAAGGATGTGTTACCAATGATTACTGCCAGTGATTTCCGCAATGGCGTGACCTTTGAGATGGATGGCCAGGTCATGCAGGTCGTCGAGTTCCAGCACGTGAAGCCCGGCAAGGGCGCCGCCTTCGTCCGTACCAAGATGAAGAACGTCATCACCGGTGCCGTGACCGAGACCTCCTTCAACCCCACCGCCAAGTTCGAGCCCGCCTACGTGGAGCGCAAGGACATGGAGTACAGCTACAACGACGGTGATCTGTACTATTTCATGGACCCCGAGACCTATGATCTGGTGCCCATCGGCGCGGATACTCTGGGCGACAACTTCCGCTTTGTCAAGGAGAACATGGTCTGCAAGATCAGCAGCTACAAGGGCAAGATCTTTGCCGTGGATCCCCCCACCTTCGTGGAGCTGGAGGTCACCGAGACTGATCCCGGTTTCCGGGGCGACACCGCCACCAACGTGACCAAGCCCGCCACGCTGGAGACCGGCACCGAGATCAAGGTCCCCCTGTTCATCAACCCCGGCGACCGGATCAAGATCGATACCCGCACCGGCGAGTACCTGGAGCGCTGCAAGGCTTAAAAGCCCCATGCATGGAACAGCGGAGCGATGGGGAAACTGTATCCGCCATTGATCTGCCAAGGAAAAGGAGAAATAAAATGACGATTTCTGAGAAGGTCGCGTACCTGAAGGGACTGGCCGAGGGCCTGAACATCGACACCGAGAAGTCCAAGGAGGGCAAGCTCATTTCCGTGATGATCGGCATCCTGGAGGAGATCGGCCTGTCTATTGAGGACCTGGAGGAGAACACCGTCGCCCTGGGCGAGGAGATTGACGCCATCTCCGACGATCTGTCCGACGTGGAGAGCGTGGTGTTCGAAGAGGACGACGATGACGGCGACTGCTGCTGCGACGATGACGATGATGACGACGACTTCTTTGAGGTGGAGTGCCCCAACTGCAAGGAGACCCTGGTCATTGACGAGGACGTGCTGGAGTCCGGTGTGATCCAGTGCCCCAGCTGCAAGGAGAAGTTTGCGCTGGACCTGTCCGACTGCGACTGCTGCTGCGATGAGGACGAGGATGACTGCGGCTGTGGCTGTGGCTGCCACGACGAGGAGTAAACCCATCCTGAGGTGAGAAAATAAGACCGGCGGCTCGGAAGAGCCGCCGGTCTTTTGCGTCCAGGCGGCCGTCTCTGCTAAAAATATGAGATGGGTATTTTCTTTTTATGGCGGCCGATGTTATAATGTGACAGGGAAGCGCTGCCGGGGCAGGAAACCGTGCTCCGGGCGGCTTCCGTATTTTGGCCTCGGCCTGCCGGGGCCCATAGGAGTTTGTACATGGAAATCGTTTTATTGACTGCCCTGGGTGTGGGAGGGGCTACTGTGGTGGGCGCGCTGCTGGGCTTCGCGTTCAAAACGGTGTCGCACCGGTTCAGCGACATCGTACTGGCGTTCGCCGCCGGGGTCATGCTGGCCGCCGCCGTCCTGGGTCTCATCCTGCCCTCGCTGGAGTACGGGGGAAGCGGCGGCCTGCCCGTGACAGTGATCGGCATCTTCTGCGGCGCTTTTGGCCTGAACCTGATGGACAGGGCGGTGCCCCACCTGCATCACCTGGCGGGCGTGGACCAGGAGGGGCACCCCGCCCGGACCGAGCAGCTTGACAAGGTGCTGCTTTTCGTCATGGCCATCGCCATCCACAATCTGCCTGAGGGCATCGCCGCCGGGGTAGGCTTCGGCACGGGCAATACCGGAGAGGCCCTGACCATTGCGGGCGGCATCGCCCTGCAGAACATCCCGGAGGGCATGGTCATCATCGCACCCATGCTGGCTGCGGGGATGAGCCGGGGAAGGACCTTCGCAGTGGCCCTGGCCACCGGCATGATCGAGGTGGTGGGCACCCTTCTGGGGTATTTCGCCGTGAGCCTGTCCGCCGCAGTGCTGCCCTTTGCGCTGGCCTTTGCCGGAGGGACCATGCTCTACGTGATCAGCGACGAGATGATCCCCGAGACCCATGCTCACGGGTGTGAGCGGGGCGCTACCTACTCCCTGCTTGGAGGCTTCTGCCTGATGCTGGCCATGACCCATTGGCTGGGCTGAGCGGAGCCGCTGTTCCAAAATTGCTATCATACCGGTTTTATCCGCACTGGGTAAGGGTATTATAGAGTCATCCAAACAGACAAGGAGGTCATGATTATGAGATTGAAAGACAAGGTCGCTGTGATCACCGGCGGCAGCCGGGGCATCGGCTATGCCACTGCCGAGGCGTTCCTGCGGGAGGGAGCCAGCGTAGTGGTGGCCGGCAGCCGCCCGGAATCCGCGGACCGGGCCGTAGCGCAGCTGAAGGAGAAATTCCCCGGTGCCGCCGTCTCCGGCATCAGTCCCGACCTGGCCGATCTGGAGGACGTCCGCAAGGCGTTTGGCCAGGTGATCGAACAGTACGGCCGCATCGACATCCTGGTGAACAATGCCGGTACCTCTGACAGCGCTCATTTCGTGGATTACAAAGAGGAGACCTTTGACAGGATCATGGATCTGAACGTGAAGGGTGTGTTCAACGCAGCCCGGGCCGCGGTGGACTGCATGGTGGAGCAGGGGTCCGGTGTGATCCTCAACACCTCCTCCATGGTCAGCCGCTATGGCCAGCCCAGCGGCGTAGCCTATCCTACCTCCAAGTTCGCGGTTAACGGCCTGACGCTCTCCCTGGCCCGGGAGCTGGGTCCCAAGGGCATCCGTGTCAACGCCGTGGCCCCCGGCATTACCGAGACCGACCTGATGAAGGCCGTCCCCAAGGAGGTCATCGATCCCCTGATCAAGCAGATCCCCCTGCGCCGCCTGGGCCAGCCTGAGGATATCGCCAATGCCTTCGTGTTCCTGGCCTCGGAGGAGGCCTCCTATATCACCGGCGTGGTGCTCAGTGTGGATGGCCTGGCCAGATGCTGATGGTTCATCAAACCGGTATGACAGCGTAAGGAGAGCGCCCGGCCCTGATTGGGACGGGCGCTCTCCTTTTTGGGGAAAGGGGAAGGGCCGGGCTGCGACCGCCTTGACAGGGAAGTGGGGTTAGAGTATAATAACTGCGCCTGTAAAAAGAAGCAGCCAAATTGAGCCAGATGAGATGAAACAGATATGAAAACGGAAGCAAAAGCAAAAAAAGGAACCCTGGAAGAGCTCTCGCCCGGCGAGAGCGGCATCATCCTCCGGACGGGCAATGAGCGGGGCCCGGTGAAGCGCCGCCTGGTGGACATGGGCCTGACCCCCGGCACCGAGATCACCGTGCGCAAGATCGCACCCTTCGGCGATCCCATCGAGGTCAATGTCCGGGGTTACGAGCTCTCCCTCCGGCGGGAGGACGCGGCCCAGATCGCCATGGCCACCGGCGAGGAGGCCAAGGCCGCCAGCCTGATCCGCCGGAAGCGTGCTGGCATGGTGCAGCACATCCCCGACGAGGAGACCCTGCGCCGCATGAGCGCCGACCATGCCCACGAGGCACGGGAGCACGGCGGCGAGCCAGACTATGCCAGCCATGACACCCGGGAGATGAAGCTGGCCCTGGTGGGCAATCCCAACTGCGGCAAGACCACCCTCTTCAATGCCCTCACCGGCTCCAACCAGTATGTGGGCAACTGGCCCGGCGTCACGGTGGAGAAGAAGGAGGGCAAAGCCAGCGTGGACGGCAAGCCCGTCACCATCGTGGACCTGCCCGGTATCTACTCCCTGTCTCCCTACTCCATGGAGGAGATCGTGGCCCGGGACTTCATCGTGGGCGAGCATCCGGACGCCATCATCGACATCGTGGACGCCACCAACATCGAGCGCAATTTGTACCTGACCGCCCAGCTGCTGGAACTGGAGCGGCCCATGGTCATCGCATTGAACTTTATGGACGAGGTGGAAAAGCACGGGGACCGGATCGACGTGGGGGCCCTGTCCCGGGCTCTGGGCGTGCCGGTGATCCCCATCACCGCCCGGACGGGAAAGAACATCGACACCCTGCTGGAGGTGGCCCACCGGCAGATGCACGTGGGCGTGACGGTGGAACCGGACGACCTGTACGACGACTTTACCCACCAGATCCACCACAAGATGGGCGAGCTCATCCACGATAAGGCCTATTCGGCCGGCGTCCCCGCCCACTGGGCGGCCATCAAGCTGCTGGAGGGCGACCGCCTGGTGCAGGAGGCGCTGGGCCTGAGTCCGGAGGAGCGCCGGCAGGCCGAGACGGTGTGCGCCGAGTATGAGGGAGCCTACGTGCTGGGCGACCGGGAGACATTGATCGCCGACAGCCGTTACCGCTTCATTCAGGAGGTGGTGGGCCTGTCGGTGCGGAAGGGGCAGAGAAGCGGTGAACTGACCCTCTCGGACAAGATCGACTCCATTGTCACCAACCGGTATCTGGCGGTACCCACCTTCCTGATGATGATGCTGGCCATGTTCGCCATTACCTTCGGCCCCGGACAGGCGCTGGCCGACGGGGTGGACGCCCTCATCGGCGGCGTGTTCGCCGAATGGGTGCGGAGTTTGCTGGCGGCGGCCGGAGTGGCCCCCTGGGTGGAGAGCCTGCTGGTGGACGGCGTCATCGCCGGCGTAGGCGGTGTACTTACCTTCCTGCCCCAGATCGCCATCCTCTTTATCTTCCTCTCCTTCCTGGAGGACTCGGGCTATATGGCCCGGGCCGCCTTCATCATGGACCGGCTGCTGCGGCGGTTCGGTCTGAGCGGAAAGGCCTTCATCCCCATGCTGATGGGCTTTGGCTGCACGGTGCCCGCCGTTATGGGCGCCCGCACCATGGAGAATGAGAAGGACCGCCGCATGACCATCATGCTGGTGCCCTTCATGTCCTGTTCGGCCCGGCTGCCGGTGTACGGACTGATCACCGCGGCATTCTTTGCCCGGTACAGCGGCCTGGTGGTCTTTTCCCTCTACCTGCTGGGGCTGCTCTTCGCCATCGCCTCGGGCGTCCTTCTGAAGAAGCTCGTCTTTAAGGGAGAGCCCGCCGCCTTTGTGCTGGAGCTGCCGCCCTACCGGCTGCCCACCCTGAAGAACATCAGCCTGCACGTGTGGGAGAAGGTGCGGGGCTTCCTGGTCAAGGCGGGCACCCTGATCCTGGCCATGAGCGTGCTGCTCTGGTTCCTCCAGTCCTTTGGCTGGCAGGACGGCGTGGTCATGGTGGACCAGGCCGGGGATTCCTTCCTGGGCGCCGTGGGCGGCGCCATCGCCCCGGCGCTGCGGCCCCTGGGCTTCGGTACCTGGCAGGCCGCGGTGGCCCTGCTCACCGGACTGGTGGCCAAGGAGATGGTGGTCTCCTCCATGAGCCTGTTTTACGGCTTCTCGGTGAGTGCCAGCGGCGCGGTGGTGGCCTCGGCCCTGTCCGGGACCTTCGCTACTCCGGTGGCGGCCTATGCCTTCCTGGTATTCGTGCTGCTCTATGTGCCCTGCGTGGCGGCGGTGTCCACCATTTACCGGGAAATGAACAGCCTGAAATGGACCCTGGCCTCCATCCTGTGGCAGCTGGGCGCCGCCTATCTGGGTGCGCTGATCGTCTATCAGGTGGGCTCCCTCCTGATACACTGAGGTGAGCGTGTGAAGTATGTGATCTATCTGGCCGTAGCCGCCCTGGTGGTCTGGTCGGTGTGGTATGTGGCCCGCCACATCCGCCGCCAGCTCCGGGGAGACTGCGGATGCGGATGCGGGTGTTCCGGCGGCTGCGAGTGCTGCGGCACACCCTGCGGCAAGCGGAAAAAATAAAAGAAAAGCCCGGCTCTCGTGTGAGAGCCGGGCTTTTTTGCTGTTGTAGGATGGAAAACGCTCATACTAAAACCTAATAAAAAGCTTGAAACGCTTTTATAGCGCGCAGCGCGTCAGGTTTTTATGAGACGCGGTATCATGCGGCATGCATGATACCAGTGCGCGCAGCGCACGGAATTTCAAATGAAAGCATTTCATTTGAAATTCGTATCAGACGGTCTCCCGCTCCGTATTCTCCCGTATCAGGCGCTGGATGGTGTCCTCCGGATAGGAGAGCAGCCGCCCGAATTCCAGGGCCAGGCGGCTGCGGTTGCCGCCGAAATAGGCCCGGGAGGCCACGGTGGACTCCTTCCGATTCTTCAGCCTTATGTACTCCTCGATGACATGGTCCGCCTGATAGAAGAGAATATTGAATCTGCCGCGGGTCATGGAAAGGGGAAACAGATCAGTGGTGAGCAGGTCGTCCTCCGGGTAGAGCTTGGTCCCGTGCCGGCGGCAGCTCTCTTTGGCGTAGTCGATAAGGGCATCCCGCTCCGCCTTTTGCTTCAGGGGAGGGGTGAGGGCCAGCGACCGGATGCCTGCCGCCACCATTTGGTTCAGGCTGTCGATCATGCCGCACTGGTAAGAAAAGGAATCAATCATTTGCATAGCTGGGGCCTCCTGTCTGACGTATCACCTATTCTACTGCTTTTTTCAGAGAGGAGCAAGCGAAAATGGAAGAAAAAGGATGCTAAAGATAAATTTTATGTTACCCGGCTTACTGATGTGCCCAGCCCCGGCTGCGGTCTACCGCCCGGTGCCAGCCGGAGAGCAGGGTCTCCCGCCGGGCGGGTTCCATGGCGGGGGAGAAGGCAGTGTCACAGCTCCACAGGGAGCGGATTTCCTTCCGGTCCTTCCATACGCCCACCGCAAGACCGGCCAGATAGGCGGCGCCCAGGGCGGTGGTCTCCCGGATCACGGGGCGGAGGACCTGGTGGCCCAGGATATCGGCCTGAAATTGCATGAGAAAGGCGTCCCGGCTGGCGCCGCCGTCGGCCTTGAGCTGGGAGAGGGGGAGGCCGGTGTCCTTCTCCATGGCGGCCACCAGGTCGTGGACCTGATAGGCGATGGACTCCTGGGCGGCCCGGATGATGTGCTCCCGCTTGGTACCCCGGGTCAGGCCCACCATGGCCCCCCGGGCATACATGTCCCAGTAAGGAGCGCCCAGCCCGGTAAAGGCGGGCACCAGATAGACGCCGCCGGTGTCGGGCACCTTCTGGGCGTAGTACTCCGCGTCCCGGCTCTCGTCCAGGAAGCGCAGCTCGTCCCGGAGCCACTGGATCACCGCCCCGCCCACAAAGACCGAGCCCTCCAGTGCGTACTCTACTTTGCCCTCCAGACCCACGGCGATGGTGGTAATGAGCCCGTTCCTGCTCTGGCAGGGCTGCTCGCCGGTGTTCATCAGCAGGAAGCAGCCGGTACCATAAGTGTTCTTCGCGTCACCGGGGGAGAAGCAGGTCTGGCCGAACAGGGCGGCCTGCTGGTCGCCGGCGATGCCTGCAATGGGCACCCGCACGCCCTGGATGTCCGCATAGCCGTAGATCTCGCTGGAGGAGCGGACCTCGGGCAGCATGGCCCGGGGGATGTCCAGGGCCTGGAGCAGGTTTTCATCCCAATCCAGCTTGTGGATGTTGTAGAGCATGGTGCGGGAGGCGTTGGTCACGTCGGTGACATGGGCCGCGCCGCCGGTGAGCTTCCACACCAGCCAGCTGTCCACCGTGCCGAACAGGATCTCGCCCCGCCGGGCCCGCTCCTGCGCGCCCTCCACGTGGTCCAATATCCACCGGATCTTGGTGGCGGAGAAGTAGGCGTCGGGCACCAGGCCGGTGGCCTGCCTGATATAGTCGCCCACGCCGTCAGCCAGCAGGCCGTCCACGATGCCCGCCGTCCGGCGGCACTGCCAGACGATGGCGTTGTGGATGGGCCGGCCCGTCTTTTTGTCCCACAGGATGGTGGTCTCCCGCTGGTTGGTGATGCCGATGGCGGCGATCTCCGCCGGCGACACGCCGGACTGGGCGATGACTTCCATCATCACGCCGTACTGGGAGGACCAGATCTCCATGGCGTCGTGTTCCACCCAGCCATCATGGGGATAGAACTGGGTAAATTCCTTCTGGGCCACGCCCACGATGTGCTGTTCCCGGTCGAACAGGATGGCGCGGGAGCTGGTGGTGCCCTGGTCCAGCGCCAGCAGATAGGGTCCCATACTGATTCCTCCTTTTTACTCTGCGGAGCGGAAAGATCCCCGTTTTGGGGGAACCTTTATCCCGCGATCACGTCAAAATCCTCTGTGGACGCATCGTGTTCCCCGATCAGGGAGATAATGAGCCTGTTGGGAAGACAGATGATCTGCTCACCCGGAGCGTCGATCCAGCCGGTATGGACACAGTCACGGCCGGGACAGCTGCTCTCGGCCACCCGGATACGGCCCTGCTCCGCCTCCAGCGTCACAGGCCAGGGGGCATCGATGGCCAGGGGAGAGAGGGCCTGGGCTTCCTCCATGGAATACTCCCCCACCACAGCCCCGTCCAGCGTGATCCGCAGCATCACAGCGCTCCCGGCGGAGGGACGGAGGGTCCAGAGGGGGGGGGGGGCGGCCGCCGCCACCAGAAGGACGATCACGCCGTCCCACAGGGTGGGACGGGTGCGGTCAGCGGCGGACGATCTCACAGGTATAGCCATTGATATCCCCCTTGAAGGTAACGGCGTCCTCCAGCCCTTCGGTGACCAGTACGGTCCCGTCATCCAGGCAGAGGATGCACTCGAAAGTATCCCGGCTGCGCCAGAAGTCCAGCGCCTGTTCCGGCCCCATCACATAGAGGGCGGTGGAGAGGGCGTCGGCCTCGGCCCCCTGGTCCGAGACTACCGTGACCGACAGCAGGCCGCTCCGGGCAGGCATGCCGGTCTCCGGGTCCAGAATGTGGTGATATACCACACCGTCCGCCTCAAAAAAGCGCTCGTACCCGCCGGAGGTGGAGAGGACCTGGTCGGAAAGCGCCAGGACCAGCAGCTGTCCATCCTCGTCCTGAGGGTCCCGCAGGGCGATGCGCCAGGGCCCGCCGTCTGGCCGCGTCCCCAGGGCGGCAATGGTGCTGGAGCCCAGATTGAGCAGCGCGGAGGAAACGTCATAGCCGGAGAGCAGGGCCATGAGCCGGTCGGCGGCATAGCCCTTGGCGATGCCCCCCAGGTCCAGCTCTGCGCCGGGGGCGTCCAGCCGGGCAGTGTTCCGCGTTGTATCCACATGGAGGGCGCCGCTGTCCACCAGGGGCAGGAGCGCGGAGAGCTCGTCTTGGGCAGGAACGCGGAGCTCCGCCTCCAAGGTGCCGAAGCCCCAGGCATCCATCACCGGGGCGATGGTCACGTCAAAGGCGCCGCCGGTGGCGGCAGACGCCTCCAGCGCCTGGGCCAGCAGCACGGCTGTCTCCTGTGAGACAGTGACCTCACCGCCATCCCCGGCGTGGGCGTTGATTCGGGCCACATCACTGTCCTCACCGGCGCGGGAAAGGAGCCGGTCCAGACGGTTGACCTCAGCCACGGCAGCCTGGGCGGCGGCCTCGGCTTTTGGGCCGGAGAGCTGCACGCGCATCAGCGTGTCCATGGCAAAAAATTCCTGAACAGCCTCGCCGCCGGCGGGAGAACAGCCGGACAGAGACAGAAGGAGAATGAGACAGAGCGCGGGGACGAAACGACGTGACATAATGGAAAACTCCTGACTGCCGCGCATGGCGCGGACGAAAGTAAGCAGACCGTCAGGCGCTGGGAGGGATGCGCAAGGCTTTCCCCGGCCGGTCTGCTGAGGGAATTGTACCGCAGGCACAAGTTTCACTAAGCTCCCCGCCGCCGGTGCGGCGGCTTGCCAAGTGAAACTATTGCACCACAGGCACAAGTTTCACTAAGCTCCCCGCCGCCGGTGCGGCGGCTTGCCAAGTGAAACTATTGCACCACAGGCACAAGTTTCACTAAGCTCCCCGCCGCCGGCGCGGCGGCTTGCCAAGTGAAACTATTGCACCACAGGCACAAGTTTCACTAAGCTCCCCGCCGCCGGCGCGGCGGCTCGCTAAGTGAAACTATTGTATCACAGAATAGAGCCGGGGGCAAAGTGTTCTCTTGGCAGGAAGGGGGTTTTTGGTGTTGCAAAATGACGTGCTATCTGTTAAAATATACAAATGCGAGATTAAAACGTATGTCACAGGAGATGAATACATGGATAAGAGAGAAAGGACGGAGCGGGCAAAGCAGGAGGACGCGGCTCTGACGCGGGCCCTGATCTGGATCGTGGGCTCGGTTGTTCTGGAGGCGCTCCTTCTGCTCCTGAATCGTTATTATAATAATTACCGGGTCAGTGAGATCGGGATCCGTCTGGCGTTGGACAGCATGTTCCGGGTGCTGGCCGTGGTCCTGCCGGTGTGCTTCTTGGCGGCGGCGGCCTGGTGGGCGGCGGCCTGGAAAAAGGGCCGCAAGAGCGGGCTGGCCCAGGCGGCAGCCACGATCCTGGCGATCCTCTCGGCGTGCGCGCTGATCGTCCGCTTTTTCACCGAGACCGGTGTCAAGGGGCTGTATGTAGGTGTGCCCTGTATGGCGGTGCTGGCACTGGTGTATTACCTCTACCAGCGGGAGTTTTTCGCAGTCACGCTGATGTGCGCGGCCGGGCTTTTGGGCCTGTGGCTGATGAACCGGCGGATCACCCACGGCGCAGTGGTCTACAGCTATCTGGTGGTGGAGTTCCTGTTCCTGGCGGCGATGGCGCTGGCGGCCCGTAAACTCCAGAACGGCAGCGGGGCCATGGATATCCGGGGCAGGCGGGTGCAGCTGCTGGGGAAGAACGTCAATTATACCATGCTCTATCTGACCTGCCTGGCAGTTGCGCTGGTACAGGTGATGGGGCTGGTGATGGGAGTCATGACCCTCCTGTACGCGGTGCTCATCGTGTGGCTGCTGGCTATGGCGGTGTACTACACCGTGCGGCTGATGTGATTTTGAAAAGGTCCCTGTTCTTCGGAACAGGGACCTTTTTTCGCAAATATATCTGAAAAAGCGGCGGGAGGATTTCTTCCTCCTGCCGCTTTTTGATCACAGGTTTTCAATAGGGGCGTAGTATTTCTCGCGGTATTTGCGGAATTCCGCGTCAAAAGCTTCGCTTTCACCATGGTGGATGGCGTGCATATAGGCATGAGTGTCCACACGGATCAGGTCGTCCTTGGGGGCGGTCTCGCGGACGATGTACAGGGCAATATTGGAGCAGTGGTCGGAGATGCGCTCCAGATTGATGAGCAGTTCCAGAAACTGAGTACCCAATTCAATCGTACACTCGCCGGTCTTCAGGCGTTCAATGTGACGGCTGCGCAGCTCATCCCGCATCAGATCGACCACTTCTTCAATGGGCTCCACACCCATGGCTTCTTCCCGGGAGAAGGATTCAAAGCACTTGACGGCCCGGTCCAGAGTTTCGTCCACCGCGCTGGTCATGGCTTTCAGCTCGATTTTGGCCTTGGGCGAAAAGGAGAGGCCGCGCTCGTGAAGAATACCGGCAGACTCGGAAAGATTCACCGAGTAGTCGCCGATCCGCTCGAAATCGGACAGGGTATGGAGCAGTTCCGACACTTTGGCGTTTTCCACGGAGGTAAGGGCACGGTTGTTGAGCTTGACCAGATAGTTGTCCAGAAGCCCTTCCAGCTTGTCCAGGGCATTTTCGGTCTCATTCAGGCGTTCCACTTTTTTCTCATCAAAGTGGTCCAGCAGTTCCACTGCCAGGCGGTAGTTCTCACGGGCAAACTGGCCCATCTGCACCACCGTGTCGTGGGCACGCTCCAGAGCCACAGAGGGGGAGGTGATGAAGCGTTCGTCCAGCAGCGCGAAGGTGTGCTCGTCGTCGCCGGGGACGGTACGCACGGCCAGCCGCACCAGCAGCTTGTGGAAGGGGAGAAGAACCAGGGTACAGGCCATGTTGAAGAAGGTGTGGATAGAGGCGATATCGCCGCGGTTCATCTGGCTGCTCCAGAAGGCGGGGACGTTCCCGGAGGCGCTGGCCGCGTAGTAGAAACCATAGGCCGCGGCCAGGAAGAGCAGTGTGCCGATAACGTTGAAGTACAGGTGCAGCATAGCAGTGCGCTTGGCGTTTTTGCTGGCGCCCACGGAGGAGATCACGGTGGTGATGCAGGTGCCGATGTTCTGGCCCATGATGATGGGAAGAGCCACATTAAAGGTGATGGCGCCGGTGGTGGTCATGGCCTGGAGCAGGCCCACAGAGGCGGTGGAGCTCTGCAGCAGGGCGGTGACCAGGGCACCCACCAGGATGCCCAGAACAGGATTGGAGAAGGCCACGAAGAGCTCCTGGAACTGGGGAAGCTCCTGCAGGGGGGCCACCGCGGCCTCCATGCTCTTCATACCGATAAAGAGAAGACCCAGGCCCAGACAGAACTGGCCGATCATTTTCTTCTTGCCGCCCTTGAGGAAGAGATAGAATACCACGCCCACCACAGCCATGATGGGGCCGAAGGACTGGGGCTTCATCAGCACCATGAAAATGTTGTCGGAAGAGATATCTCCCAGACGAAGGATCTGCGCGGTAACAGTGGTGCCGATGTTGGCTCCCATGATGATGCCGACAGTCTGCTCCAGCTTCATGATACCGGAGTTGACAAAACCGACGCACATGACGGTAGTGGCTGCCGAGGAGTGGATCAGACCCGTGACCAGAGCACCGACCAGGACGCTTTTGAAGATATTGCTGGTCAATTTTTCCATAATGTGCTCCAGACGGCCGCTGGAGAGCTTCTGCAATCCGTCTGTCATGGTTGACATGCCGAACAGAAATGTTGCAATGGCGCCCAGCAGAGAGATTACGTCTGTAATCTTCAAGTGACAACCTCCCTATGATTTATCATTCCATTTTTTTGTAAAGTTTTTTTTACACAGCACAACAAATTATAGCATCTTTTCCCGCCGCGTAAATGATGCTGAGGCGAAATATTGGAAAATATCTGTTTCCGATAAAATTGCAGGGGAAAATTTGTGGAATTTTGTATTATCCTGCGGTGGGGTACATAGGGACTTGCACCGAGGGAATAGGATATGAGAAAGATCGGCACGAACATGCGTGAAAGGGAGGAGATGCCATGCTGACGGCGTGGATATTGCTGACGATCAACAGTCTTTTTTTGACGCTGCGCCTCTCGGGCGGGGAAGGCGGCTCCTTCCCCCGCCCGCTGAAGGCGGAAGAGGAAAAAGATTGTCTGGAGCGGATGGCACAGGGAGATACACAGGCGCGGAACAAACTCATTGAGCACAACCTCCGTCTGGTGGCTCATATCGTGAAAAAATACTATACACCCAGCGGAGATCAGGACGATCTGATCTCCATCGGCACCATCGGGCTCATCAAGGGGATCTCCACATTCAAGCCGGACCGGAATGTGAGGCTGGCCACATATGCTTCCCGTTGTATTGAAAATGCTATCCTCTCTATGCGGCTCCGGAAGGACGAAAAAGAGGCCGGGATCATTCCCCGGCCTCTTCGGCGTATTGGCAGTGCACTGTACGCCTGACGGCTTACCGGCGTGTGCCTGATCGCCCGGGCGCGGCCAGTATCCTGGCGCTCAGCAGAGACACCAGCGGCACTGTCAGGATGATGCCCACGGAACCCGCGATGCCGCGGATCAGCTCAATGACGATGGCGTCGGTGTTGAGGATCTGAATGGCCGGGAAGCCATAGGCCTGGAAGAGGATCAGGATGTTCAGCGACGCGCCGGCAAAAGCCAGAATAAGCGTATTGGCCATGGTGCCCATGGCATCGCGGCCGATGTTCATCCCCGAGCGGAAGAGCTCCCGCCGGGACAGCGCCGGGTTCACCTCATGCAGCTCATTGCAGGCCGAGGCGATGGACATGGCCACATCCATCACCGCCCCCAGGGAGGCGATGAGAATACCGCTGACCAGAAGTCCGCTGATGTGGAGCTGGGAGTCGTAGGCCCGCAGCACCAGCTCCTCCGCCTCGGACATGTTGAAGCCGTTCATGGGGGAGAGTGTGCCGGCCGCCGCAGCGAAGAGCCCGGCTGCGGCCACGCCGCCCACGCATCCCAAGGTGGCGCACAGGGTCTTTTTGGAGAAGCCGGTCAAAAGCAGCAGGGAAGCCGCCGTGGTGAGAGCGACGATCCCGATGGTGGCCGGGATGGGAGGGACGCCGCGCAGGAGCAGCGGCACCAGCACGAACCACACGCAGGCCACAGTGTACCCAAGGCCCAGCACCGCCATGGCACCCTTTTTCCCGCCGATCAGCACCAGAAGGAGGATAAAGACAGCCAGCAGGCCGAAAAACACCAGGCCCCGGTCATAATTGGGCACAGAGACGATGTAGGGCGCTCCGCTGTCGTCCAGATCCAGCCGTACGATGATCCGGGTCCCCTCCCGGCAATCCACGTTGGAGTAGGCGTTGAGGTAGTTCACCGTCTCCATGACTGAGCCCTTAAATTCACCGGTGAGGATCTTGACTCGGATATATTGCTGGCCCAGCCGGCGGCCCTCGGTCCAGGCGTCAGGCTCGGCGTTATCCTCCATGACCTCAGTGACCTTTGCCGCGGCGAATTTGCGCTTTTGCGCGGCGGAGAGCTCCCGCTGCTCCTGTGTGCCGTTGAGCAGGAGAGCGGACAGGACCAGCAGCGCCAGAAGGGCTGCCGCCGCAGCGACCTCCCAGACGCGGCGGCCGGGGGCCCCTCCAGGCACCGGCGGCCTGTTTTGTTTTGACTGCTGCTTTGACTGCTTCATGGTGTTCCTCCTCGGGTAAGAATAGCCGGGGCCGCCCCAGGTTGGAGGCCCCCCCGGCACTGGGTCTTGCTAAGGTGCGGTTCAGCCGAGCTTGGCGTACTGCATCAGCAGCACGGCCACCTCGGCGCGGGAGGCATAGCCCTGAGGATTCAGGCTACCATTGCCATTGCCCTGCATGAGGCCGGCGCCCACCGCCCACTGGACGGCGGGAATGGCCCACTCGCTGACCTGGCCGGCATCTGTGTAGCTGAGGATGTTGGTGTCCTCGCCCACGGACACGTCCAGACCCTTATACTGGGCGTAGCGGTAGAGGATGGCGGCCATCTGCTCGCGGGTGACCGGGTCCTCCACGCCGAAGGTACCGTTGCCGTAGCCCTGGATGAGGGATTTGGAAGCGCCCCAGCTCACGCCGGTGCTGTACCAGGAGCCGGACACGGTATCCAGGAAGGAGACCTCAGAGCCGGTGTACTGCTCGCCGGAGAGGCGGTAGAGTACTGCGGCCATCATGGAACGGGTCATGGTGCCGTCAGGCTCAAAGGTGGTGGCGGAAGTGCCCTGGAAGAGCTTGGCGGTGTACACATAGCGCACGGCCTCCTCAAACCAGTCGTTCTCGGCCACGTCGTTAAAGGGCAGCTTGCCTGCCAGCGGCACGTCGGGATCCTTGATGGAAGAGCTGCCGCTGCCGGAGGAACCGCTGCCGGAACCGGCGGTGCAGACGATGTCGGCACGGTTGCGGATACGGATGCGGGGGAAGGGGCCCTCGGGGGCATTGAAGGTGTCATCATAGGAGGCAAGGCCGGTGACGGAGATATTGCAGCCGACCTTCAGATCCTGCACTTCGCTGCCGGTGGTGATGTAGCCGTCGATGAAGACCCGGGCCACGTTGCCGGCGGCGTCCTTTACCATAATGGTCTGGACCAGGCCGTTGGCCAGTTCATAGCTGACCACAGTGCCCTTGAGGGTGACCAGCTGGCCCAGGACGGACCTGTCGTTGATCTGAGCGGCGGTGACTTCCTTAGGCTCAACAGGATCGGTTTCGCCGATCTTATCGATAGAGGTGACCTGCAGCTCCATCTCGCCCTGATAGAAGTCGGTGGTGCCGGTGATGCGGACCTTGTCGCCGATCTTGTAGTCGCCGGACACGGGGAAGCAGCAGATGCCGCCGGTCTCATCCTGAATGTAGATACAGTCGAAGAAGGCGGTGTCCTTGTCATAGCCGGAGGCGTTGGAGGTGACCACGCCCTCAATGGTGTACTTGTAACCGGCCTCGGTCTGCTTCTGGACCTCGGCGATGTCGGTGGCGGTAATGGGATTGATGTACTGCACCAGGTTCTCACAGATCCGGTAGTTTGAGTAATTTTTCTCCGCGCCGTTGTCCACGGTAGCCTGGACCTCGAAGTTGGACATGAAGGCCGCGCCGGAGACGATGATCAGGCCCTTACCCTCCAGCTGCTCGGAGGCCATGACCATGAGCCGGTTGGTACTGTCGGTGTAGGCGTACTTGGGAATGGCGTCGCCGCCCAGTCCGTCCTTATCCACATCCACGGAATAGGTGCTTTCGTGGCCGTAGACCACAGGGATCACGGTGCCGGGCAGGGTGCTGGTGGGAGCGCCGTCAGCGTCCACAGCGTAGACGCTGGCGCCGCCGTAATGGCTGAAGCGCTCGGTGTAGAGCTTGTCAAAGGGGTGCTCGGCGTCGAAGATCACGCCGTCGGTCAGGAAGCTGTCTCCGTAGGCGCTGAAGTACAGGCGCCACTTATCCACGCCGTCGGCGGCGGAGCGCACATCGTCATAGGTGGCGTCGTCGCTGATGCGCAGGGAGGAGCCCAGGGCTTTCAGGACCGCGTTCTGAGTGGCGGCCATGTGCAGGATGTCCTTGTTGTCCTGGATAACGCTGTAGTTCTCGTAGTTATCCGACCAGCCGGCCAGGATCACCACTCTGCCGTTTGCGTTGAATGCAGTAATGGCCGCAAGCTCATCGGCGGAATAGGTCTTGGGATCGCTCTGGGCGGCGGCCAGGCGGCGGGAAGGCGCGGTGAGGATCAGCGCCTTGTACTTGGGATTGGAGCAGGCCGCGATGAGCTCATCGCTGGTCTTCAGCTCCACGGTGCGCACGGAGTAGCCCGCGGCCAGCTCGCCGAAGTTGCCCATGGAATCCTTGTAGTTGCCCGCCACATACTCGTTGTAGTGGGAGGCGTCGATACCGATGTAGACCAGGCTGTCGGCGTTGAGGACATCCAGCTCGATGTCCTTGGTGTAGGTGTACTCTACGCCGTTCTGCTCCACGACGGCGGTCACAGTGATGGTCATGACCTTGGCGACAGTGGGAGTGTACTTGAAGTCCACAGCCAGCGTGCTGGAGGCGGCGATCATCTCCTTGCCGGTGAGATCAGCGGTCCCCAGAACCTCATTGCCCGCGGTGTAAGTAATGGACTTGACCATGGCGCCGGTGGCCTCGCTGTTGAACAGCGTGGTAGTCAGGGTCAGTTCCTCATTGGTAACGGGGGTAGAGGTGCCGCACTCCACGGAGGAGATGCCCAGCTTCTGGACCTCGCCCACCCACACGGGAGCGGTCACGGCCAGGTCGCCGTCCTTCTCGGTGACGCGGATGTAGTAGTAACTGTAAGTGGGCTCCAGAGTGGCGCTCAGCTCGCCGGAAGCCAGCTCAGCGGCGTCGGACCAGGTGTAAGCCACCTTGCCGGAGTTGACGATGACCTCCACCTTGGCGATGGAATCGCTGCTGTCGGGGTCATTGACGGTGACTGCGAGCTCCAGCGCCTCCACATCCTTGGGAAGCTGGGAACCCAGCATCTGGCCGTTGACGGTGTAGGTGATGGCCAGGTTCTTGTCCTCGGTGGCGTATACCCGGTAGTTGCGGATGGCCTCATACAGGCCCTCCTCGGAGAAGTCGTCGGTGAGGATAACGTCACGGGCGTCGTTGGCGTTGCCCCACTTGCCCTTGTGGTTATCCTGGTTGTTGGTGGGGGCCAGGTGCCAGCCCTTATCCAGCGCCATGGTGTAATACTCATAGCTGGGATAGTAGCCGCCGGCGCCGATGGCGCCCTCGCCGTTGCCCACCTCCACCATGTACATACGGGAGTCAATGGTGGCGTCCCAGTAGGCAAAGTCGGAGAAGGTGCCAAAGGTGGAGCCGGGATGGTTGAACTGGCTGATGGAATCAGCGCCCTCAGACCGGCTCAGCAGGGCGTAATAGGCCTTCATGCCGGCGTCGCTGGTCTTGTTATTCAGGGTGGAGTTGTTGCGGGAGACGATACCGGGGGTGTTCCAGGTGTTGATGTGGCCGGGGCCGCCGGACCAGGTCATCTCAAAGCCGCCCAGGGCGACCACACCGGACTGGCTGGCGTTGAAGGCATCGATCTTGCCCTTGTACTCAGCCCACACGCCCTGGCTGTACGCGGTGGCCTTGCTCATGTCGTACAGCGCGTCCTCGGGGTTGGCATCGCCGGACTTGTCAAAGTAGTTGGAGTGGTCGGTAAAGGCCGCAAAATCCACATTGGCGCTCTCGGGCAGGTTCTTAATATACTCCAGAGCGGAGTCCAGGGTGCCGGAGCCGTCGGAGTACTGGGTGTGGCTGTGGAGCTGACCGAAATAGAGCTGGAACTGGGCCGTGCCCACGGTAAAATTCCAGGACTTGCTGGCGCTCTTGCCGTCGGCCCGGGTAACGGTGATGGTGACGGAAACGCGGCCGTCAGCCATGTCGGCAGCGGGGATATAGCTGACCACGCCGTTTTCACAGACAGTCTCAACAGTCTCGCCATTCACCGTCATGACAATGGTGGGAGCGTCGCCGGCGTTGGTGATGGCGGCGGAAATGACGGGCCGCTTGTTGTCGCCGGTCTCGCTGCCGGGGGCGGGGGCCACGTCAGAGATGACGGGCTCATCCTTGATGTTGATGACAACGGAGCCGGAGATGGCCACGTCCTTGTTGTCCTTGCCATCGACGGAAACGGTCAGGCTCTCGCCGGTGACCTTCCCGGCGGGGATGGTGACGGAGTAGACGCCGTCCGCCAGAGTGGCTTCAACGGCCTCCTCGCCCAGCTTGACCGTCAGTTCCTTCACGCCGAATACCGCGTCCACGGTGAAGGTGAGGGTGTAGTCGGAGCCCACAAAGGCATCGGCCGGGGTGCCGAAGTCCACGGCGGGCTGGTTCACCACGCCGCCGGTCAGGTTCTCGTTGGCGCAGGGCAGGAACTGGAAGGTGTAGATGTCATAATCCGTGACATTGTACATGCTGTAGGTCTTGTAGGAACCGGCATAGTACTCCATGTACTGGCTGTACTTGCCGTTATACTTGGCTGTGCGGCTCTCCATGGTATAGCCGCTGCCCTGGGCGGCCAGGGTCCAGTCAGCGTCCTCGCTGGCCTCCGGGGAGTAGAAGGCATTGTTGCCGGTGCCGTTGGAGCACAGGTAGCCATAGGTCTCATTTCTGAAGCGATAGTAGCTGTCGTTCTTCTCTACAGTAAAGACCAGACCGCCGTTGCCGGAGGTCACCTTGCCGTCAGCCAGTTCAGCGGCAGCGTTGGTGATGGAGGGGCTGGTCTCGTTGTCGTCCTGGAGCGCCAGCACGCCCTTGGAGGAGAGGTTGTAGATCATGACCTGAGCGCCTTCGGCGGGCAGGTCGCTCTCGGGAGGCTGGCTCCTGGTCAGCTTGTAGAGATTGAACAGGTAATAATCGGTGTCTTTTTCACTGAAAGTAGTGAAGCCGCTGTAGTATTCCAGAGCCTGGGGGTTGCCGTTATACGCAGCGTTGGCATTGACGATATGCACGCCGCCGGTCACGGGCTTGATGGTCCACAGGCTGTAATCGGAAGCCTCGTCCGTAAAGGTCAGGCTGTTGCCGGTGGCCCCGGAGGTCAGGTACTTGCCGTCGGCCACCAGGAGGAAGTTATCCCCATCGGCCTGGGCGGTGAACACGGCCATGCCCTCAACGACTTCCAGGAAGTTGTTCTCCGGCGTGGCGCTGACCCCCTCCAGCTTCTTACCGTCGCTGGTGGCGGTGCTGCTCACGACCAGGGAGCCCTTATCGTAAAAGACCACGAACTGGTCGCCGTCGGCAATGGCGTTATTCAGCTCAGCATACTGGGGCCGCTCCACCTTGTAGATGGAGATATCGGTCTGGCCGCTTTTGTAGCAGGAGAAGCGGGGAGCGCCGGAATTATACTTCATCTGGGTGGAAGCGCCGGCCTGGGCGGTCACGGCAGCGGTGGCACCGTCAAATACCACACTCCAGGAGGAGTTGGCGTTAATGGCGGACGTCGTCTTCAGATAGTTTCCGGAGTCAACAGAGCAGAGATAGTTTCCGCCCACCTCGAAGGCATAGGTCCCCGCTGTGGTGCCCTCAGCCAGAAACACGGTCTGAGCGCCATCGCCAAAATAGACGGCGTCATCAGTGAAGGTGGCTTCCACGTTGCCGAAGAAGTTGCCGGCGCTGGGCGCCATGACTATATCCTTGGTGGGACAGGCGATGATGTACTCGTCCCCGATGACCAGCCCGCTCACATCGGTGACCAGAACAGCCCTGGTACCCTCGGGCTCGCCGGGGTCGGGATCGGGACTGGGACTGGGGTCAGGACTGGGGCTGGGGTCGGGATCGGGAGTTTCGCCGGTGACCTTGTAGAAGGCCTGATCAAAAAGGCCGGACTCATCCTTAAAACCAGCGGCACTCCAGGTGCCCTTATCGGCGTACCACTCCAGATAGTTGCCGCGTACTGCATTCTGGATGTAATAGCAGCCCTCGGTAACGGACGCGGTCACCTTCCAGCCGGTATTGACATCGTCCAGCGGTGTGCTGGTGTAGCTCTCACCCATGGACAGCTTCTTACCGTCGGCGGTGGAGAAGGTATAATTGCCATCCCCATCGACGCCCACCGTCCACACATCGGCGGCGGTATAACCGGAAACGGTACCGTCGGAAACGGTCACATCGGTGCCGCTGTTATAGAAGCCGCTATAGGTGGCGGACAGGGCTTTCAGATTGGCGGGGTTGTAGATGACCACCTTGTCTCCGGCGGTCAGAGGACCGGCGGGCTCGGGCTCAGTGCTGGGGCTGACACTGGGGCTGGGACCGGGGTCCACCGTGCCGCTGTCTGAGAGTTTGTAGATACAGATATCCTGCTGACCAGAGGCATAGCAGGCAAAAAGAGGGGTTCCATTGTTGGGATTATACCGCATCCAGTTGCGGGTATTCGTGCCCTGAGCCTTGATTATTGCCGCGTTGTCAGTAATCTCAATGACCCAGGAAGAGTTATCACTTAAAGCACTTTCGGTCTTTAAATGGTTACTGCTCGAAGAAGCAGCATACAGATAACCACTGCCAGTACTGAAAGCAAATGTGCCATCTTTCGTGCCGGCTTCCAGCGTCAAGACTTGAACATCGTCCGTCAGAGTAATGCTGTCCTCACTTTTGGTGATTGCGACCGCTTCGCGGTTATTGGTCTTTTGATTGGTGCCAAGAGCATAGTCATAGTTCTTAGCTGCAATGACGACCTTGTCGCCTACGGCCAACGTTGTCACATCTGTGACAAGCGTCGCCGTCTCTCCTGTTGCCACCGCGGCCGGAATCATGGACAGTACCATGGCCAGCGTCAGCAGCAGGGAGAGCAGCTTTCTTGTGCGTGTTCGAGTTTTCATGTCATCCCTCCTGATCATGATGCACGCCGGAGGGGTCATGGGATATGACCGCTCCCCTGGCGTGAGAACAATTTTTATTCTACCACTATTTTGTACAAAATTCAACTTCTGCTTGGTCAAAGATACGTAAGATATTTATAAAAAACATGAAAATACATGACGAAAATGTTACCGGATATCCAACTGCCGACGCTGGATGTGATCTTTTGTACAGGTTAAAAAAAAGAGAAAATAATGCTATAGTGAACAACGTTCAGATGGAGGGTGTGGTATGAATACAGGCGTGACATCAAAAGAGGCCATCATGCAGGTGTGCAGGAGCATCGCGGCGGAAAAAGGACTGTCTGCGCTGAACATGCGCGCTGTAGCCAGGGAATGCCATATTGCCCTGGGAACACTGTACAATTACTATTCCGACAAGGATGAACTGCTGATTGCCACCGTCGAGAGTGTGTGGAAAGATATGTTCCATATGAATGAGAGGTGTGAGACAGCGCTTTCGTTCCCTGACTATGCTGCCTGGCTTTTTGAGAGCATACAGCGGGGAGCGGTGAAATACCCCCATTTTCTGACCGCCCATTCCATCAGTATTGCCAAATCGAAGAAGGGCAGGGCAAAAAGCACCATGGAACATGATCTCGGGCACATGAAAGCCGGGATGCTGGCGGCTTTGCTGGCGGATCCTGCGGTTGACCCGGGCATATTTTCCCCGTCCTTTACCCGGTCAGATCTCGTCGATTTTGTGCTTGACAATATTTTGATGCTGCTTGTGCAGGGAAAGGCGAACTGTACAGCACTTCTTGAACTGATCCGCAGAGTGGTTTACCGGTAACGAAAGCGTCCGCTGGACAGCGGGCTGTCTTTTGAAATAAAACGAACATAGTTTACACAGGGAGGAAACATTATGCAGGCAATTTTTGAAACGCTGTTTGACATTGTGTATCTTGTGACGGTCATCACTCTGGGTGTCAGGATGATCCGCGGCAGCCGGGGCAGAAGGCAATACCTGCTTTACGGCGTCATGGCAGTGACACTGGGCTGCGGCGATGCGTTCCACCTGATCCCCCGGGCCGTCGCCCTGTGCACCACGGGGCTGAAAGATTACACGGCAGCCCTGGGTATCGGCAAATTGGTCACCTCCATCACCATGACGGTGTTCTATGTACTGCTGTACTATGTCTGGCGCAGCCGCTACCAGGTCAGTGATCACAAGGGGACCACGGCCACAGTTTGGGTGCTGGCGCTCTCCCGCATGGCGCTGTGTCTGATGCCGCAGAACGCGTGGACAAGTGCGGACGCGCCGCTGACCTGGGGTGTTTACCGCAACATCCCGTTTGCCATCCTCGGCGCGCTGGTCGTCGTTCTGTTTTACCGCAGCGCAAAGGAAACGCAGGATAAGCCCTTCCGGTTCCTGTGGCTCACGGTGGTGCTGAGCTTTGCCTGCTATATCCCGGTGGTGCTGTTTGCGGATGCGGTCCCGGCGGTGGGAATGCTGATGATCCCCAAGACCTGCGCTTACGTCTGGACCGTTTTGATCGGCTTCAACGCCATGAAGAACGAATAAAAAACGGTGAAGAAGTATCGGAATATGTTCTTATCTGCGCCATTTCCGCCGTAGCCGGGGGTGTGTGACTGAGCGCGTGTCTGCGTGGGACAAGAAGCAGTATCCGTTATGCAGAGCCGCGGACCGCCATGAAAGATTCCCAAAAACACAAAAAAGCCCGCCGCAGCCCATATGGGCTGCGGCGGGCTTTTGACTGCGGGAGCCTGTTTTATAGACAGGAAAGGCCAAAAAACAATAGTTTGCCGGTCACGAGCGGAAAGGGCGTGCATCCTGCTGTCTGCTCCGTTCCAGAATGGAATTCGCTACTTCGTCGATCAGTTTCAGTTTCTGCCCGGTGGGGCATTGCAGCTTATCAACATACTGTGCCACGTACTGGGCGTGAAGTTTTGCGGCGCGCCGGTCCAGCTCGGCTTCTGCCTCCGGCGTTGCGGGATAATGTACGATCAGTTCGATAGCGGTCCCTCCTCTATCCGTGCTGCTTCAATCTATGCGGATGTGCTTGCAAATATTTTCCTGACCGCAGGCCGCACCCGGTCTTTTTCCGTTTTGCGGGTTTTATAATAATGTGTACGGAACAAAGCTGTAAGCCTTGGCTTTCAAGGCTTACAGCTTTGTTCGGACGCAGGTTTTTGGGCGAAACCGCCCGAAACCCCTGCGCGATCCAATGAAGCACCGCGGCGCTTCATCGGAAATACGCATTGTAACAATAGCACAATCCGATCAAAAGGGCCATTCTCAGCCCTTTTGATCGGATTGTGCGGCCGCTGCCGCACGAATAAACCGCAAAGCGGTTTATTCAGCAGGCATTATAATGGGGGTATCACCATGTTCAGCGGAGAGGTGTGGGTATGAAAGAAGAGGCAAAACGATTTGTCATATACTCCCGCAAATCCAGATTTACCGGAAAAGGAGAGAGCATCGAAAATCAGATCGAGCTGTGCCGTCAATATATTGCTTCCCATTATGGCGGAGAAAAAGCGGAGAAAGCCCTGGTATACGAGGACGAGGGCTTTTCGGGCGGGAACCTCGAACGGCCGCAGTTCCGGAAGATGATGAAGGATGCGCAGAAGACGCCGTTTGCCGCAATTGTGGTTTACCGCCTTGACCGTATCAGCCGCAACATCGGAGACTTTGCCAAACTGATCGAAGACCTTGGCAGCCGCAAGATCGACTTTATTTCCATCCGCGAACAGTTTGATACTTCTTCCCCCATGGGACGGGCCATGATGTACATCGCTTCCGTTTTTTCGCAGCTGGAGCGTGAGACCATCGCCGAGCGGATCCGGGACAATATGCGCGAGTTGTCTAAAACCGGCCGCTGGCTGGGCGGAACCACACCGACCGGCTATGAATCGGAGAGTGTATCCCATGTCACGGTGGATGGCAAGGTAAAAAAGGCCTGTAAGCTGAAAATGATCCCGGATGAGATCGAGCTGGTCAAAACCATCTTCAACAGATTCATTGAGACCGGGTCGCTGACAAAGGTTGACCAGTATCTTTTGGAAAAACGCTGCCTGACCAGACGGGGCAAGCGATTTACCCGGTTTGCGATCAGGGGCATTTTGTCCAACCCGGTTTATATGATCGCGGATGATGCGGCCTACCGCTATCTGTCCGGCAGCCGCGTGGAGCTGTTCTCTGACAAAAGCCGGTTTGACGGCGTGCATGGCATCATGGCTTATAACCGTACCCTGCAGCGCCCGGGCAAGGCACACCGGATCAGGCCCATGGAAGAGTGGATCGTGTCGGTGGGCGGGCACAAGGGCGTCATTCCCGGCGAGACATGGGTGAACGTTCAGAATATGCTGGAGCGGAATAAGTCCAGAAGTTACCGCAAGCCCCGGAGCAATGCGGCGCTTCTTTCGGGGCTCCTGTACTGCGGCCGCTGCGGCGGCTATATGCGTCCCAAACAGTCTGACCGCCTGACCGCGGCCGGAGAACCGGCCTATACCTATCTCTGCGCAACAAAGGAGCGCAGCCGCGGTCAGTGCTGTTGGATGAAAAATGCCTCTGGAAATATGCTGGATGGGAAGATCATGGAGGAGATCAGGCACGTTGGCAAAGACAGCGGCGATCATGCCGGGCAGATCGCACAGACAAAGAAGATCATCAGCGGCAGCCTGGAAGACTGTGATGCCCAGATCCATATGCTCAAGGAGCAGATGAAGGAAAATGAGAGCGCTATCAAACGGCTGGTGGATTCCCTGACCAGGGCCGCCGGGGGCACTGCCGAACCGTATATTATGGAACAGATCGACGAGATGCATAAAAAGAGTGAATCGCTTGGCAGGCGTCTGAACGAGCTGGAAGCCATTACAGCGCGGCGTGAGCTTGCCGCTGCCGAGTTTGATGCCATCTGCCGGATGCTTTCCACTTTTGGTGAGAGTATCGGCAGCTGCGGCGTGGAGCAGAAACGGGCGGCCATCCGCGCCTTTATAAAGAAGGTAGTCTGGGACGGTGAGAATGCCCATGTGTACATGGTTGGCTCGGAGGATGACCGCAGTTTTTCTGAACACCCATCCGAAAGCTCCGGCGTGGTTCCTGATGGGGGACGCGTTCCGCTAAGAGAGGATAGCAAATGAGATACTGATGTATTTTCGTTCTCAAAGAAAGCTGCAGGGGGAGGTATCGCTCTCCGATACGCTGGATACGGACGGGGACAGCAATTCGCTTTCACTCATGGATACCATCCGGGTGGATGACAACATGCTGGAGGAACTGGATACCCGGGATGCCTGCGCCAGGGTGCGGCGCTGTGTGGCAAGCTGCCTGGATGACAGAGAGCGGATGGTCATCACCCTGCGCTACGGGCTGAACGATGACCGCCCCATGACCCAGAGAGAGATCGCCGCCAGGTGCGGGATCTCGCGGAGCTATGTATCCCGCATTGAGAAAAAGGCGCTGGAGAAGCTGGAGACCGCCATGGAGACGGAAAAATGAAGAGCGCTGTCCGGATCATTCGGGACAGCGCTCTGCCAGGAATTACAGCCGCCGGGGCTGGCGGGGAGCGACGGCGTCAGTTTGGGCTTCCAGCCGGGAGAGTTTTTGCAGAAAGGCGGTGCCCAGCGCCACGGACAGGAGGAAAGAGAAGCCGTCCGCGATGGGCTGGGCCAACTGCACGCCCCACAGATCCAGAAACCTGGGAAGGATCCAGATAAGGGGGAGGAAAAAGAGCCCCTGCCGGGCCATAGCCAGAAAGGAGGCCTGGGTGGACTGCCCCGAGGTCTGGAGCGTCATATTGGTGAGGATCACCCAGGAGGTGAGGGGCAGGGTGAGGCACTGGAGCCGGAGAGCCCGGGCGCCAATGGCCACCACATCGGGGTCGTTTTTCTGGAAGAGCAGGATGATCTGGGGGGCGAAGACCAGCCCCAGCACCGACAGCAGGATCAGGAAGGAGAAGGAGACCCGGACGCAGAACCAGAAACCCCTGCGGACCCGGCCGTAGAGCCCGGCGCCGAAGTTGAAGCCGCACACCGGCTGGAACCCCTGGCCAAAGCCGATGAGGGCGGAGCCGGCAAAGGCGGTGACACGGCTGACCACTGTCATGGCGGTGATGGCGGCGTCACCATAGGGGTTGGCGGCGGTGTTGAGGCAGATGGCGGCGATGCTGGCCAGCCCCTGCCGGTAGAGGGAGGGCATGCCGTTGCGGAAGATGCTCCGGTACATGGAGAGGCTGGGGGAGAAATAGCGGATGTGGATGGGCAGGGAGCCGCCCCGGCCGCACTGGGCCACCAGAATGCAGAAGCTGACGAACTGGCTGATGATGGTGGCCAGGGCCGCTCCGCCCACACCCATGTCCAGCACAAAGATAAAGAGCGGGTCCAGGGCGATGTTGAGTACCGCGCCGGAGGCGATGCCCAGCATGCCGTAAAAGGCGTTGCCCTCAAAACGGAGCAGGTTGTTGAGTACCAGGGAGGCGGCCATGTAGGGCGCGCCGATGAGGATGAAGCGGGTGTAGTCCCGGGCATACGGCAAAATGGTCTCGGTGGCGCCCAGGGAGCGGACCAGGGCATCCAGATTGAGCAGGGCCGCGGCAGAGAGAACAGCCCCTGCGATGAGGGCGGTGAAAAAGCCGGTGGAGGCCACCCGCAGAGCGGTCTCCTCCTGACGCTGGCCCAGCAGGCGGGAGACCTGGTTGCCCGAGCCCTGACCGAAAGTGAAGCCGATGGCCTGGATGATGGCCATCAGGGCAAAGACAACACCTACCGCGCCCTGAGCGCTGGTGCCCAGATGGCCCACAAAAAAGGTGTCCGCCATGTTGTAGACGGCGGTGATGAGCATACTGATAATAGTAGGCACCGCCAGCGAACTGATAAGTCCGGGGAGTGGGGCGGTGGTGATCCACTCATATTTTTCGTCCGGTGTGGTGGGGCGTTTCAGGGAGACCGTCTCCTTTCCTTCGTGTGATGAGGAGCCAGAATGGACCGGGACACATGTCACGCCTGCGTTTCGCGGGAGCGGAACAGGGGGGACCAGGCGGCGTACAGACGGCGCATGGCGGGGGCCATGTCCTCCGGTTCCAGCCGGGCGTAGCCCAGCATCAGAGTGGGAACATGGTCGGGTTCCGGAGGCGTCAGACAGTAGTAGGACAGGGGGTAGACCCCCACGCCGGCCCGGGCCGCGGCCTGGACCAGCTCCTCCTCGGAGGGGCCGCCGGGGGCCCGGAAGAGCAGATGGAGGCCGGCCTCTGCTCCGGAGAAGCGGCCCAGCCGGGTGATCCCCGCCGCCTTGGCCGCCGCCAGCAGAGAGTCCCGCCGGAGCCGGTAGGTGTTGCGCATCCGGCGGATATGCCGCTCGAAGTGGCCCCGGGAGAGGAAGCGGGCCAGCGTGTACTGCTCAAAAGAGGGGACCGTGGAGGAGTAGAACAGAAACTCCTTCTGGTAGCGTTCCAGCAGGTGCGGAGGGAGGACCATATAGCCGATGCGCAGGGAGGGGGCCAGGCTCTTGGTAAACGTGTTCATATAGACCACCCGTTCCCGGGTGTCCAGGCTCTGGAGGGCGGGGATGGGCCGGCCGTCATAGCGGAACTCGCTGTCATAGTCGTCCTCAATGAGGTAGCGGTTCTCCGCTTCGCTGGCCCAGGCCAGCAGTGCCTGCCGCCGGGCCACCGGCATGACGGTGCCCAGGGGAAAGTGGTGGGAGGGGGTGATGTGGGCCACCCGGGCCCCCGACCAGTGGAGGGCGTCGGTGCGCATGCCCTGCCCGTCCAGGGGAATGGGACAGGCCAGGGTGCCGGCATGGGAGAGAATGCGGTAGAATTTCCGGTAGCCCGGGTCCTCCACCGCCCAGCCGCCGTCCTGCCCCAGAAGCTGGAGCAGGATACTGGTGAGATACTCCGATCCGGCCCCTACCACCACCTGCTCGGCGCTGGCCTGGATGCCCCGGAAGTCGTGGAGGTAGCGGACGATGGCCTCCCGCAGCTCGGGCACCCCCTGGGGAGGCGGGGAGGAGAGAAGGTCACTGTCCTGCTGGCTGAGGACCTCCCGCATCAGCTTGGCCCAGGTGGAGAAGGGAAAGTGGACGGTGTCCACGGCGTTGGTGGCAAAGTCATACTCCAGGGCGCCGGAGGAGGGCGCGGTGGGAACAGGGGGATGGTAAGGGGCGGAGAAGGGCTGCCGGGGACCGGCCAGCTCCGGCGTGCGGACGAAAAAGCCCCGCTTGGGCTCGGAGCGGAGATAGCCCTCGGCCAGCAGCTGGCCATAGGCCCCCTCCACTGTGACTACGCTGACCTCCAGATGGGCGGCCAGAGCCCGCTTGGAGGGCAGGCGGGACCCGGCGGGCAGAGCGCCTGATTCGATCTCCCGGCGGATATGGCGGTATATTTGTTCATAGAGCGGCATGGGAGAGGCGCTGTCCAGAACGGGGGTGAGCATGGCGGGACCTCCTTAATTGGCCTTGTGGGACAGAGAACAGCAAACAAAACAGGCCAGGTCACATTTTTCTTACATTATAAATAAGAAAAACAGGGGAATCAAGAGGCGTGCGGGCGCTTGCGTATATGGATGAGATATGATACGATAAAAACAACGAAAAAGATAGAAAACCTGCGCAGGGACGCCGCCCGCTCTCTCACGCCGGAGCAAGAGAAAAGCACGGCCGCTGCCCGAAGGCAGCGGCCGTGCTTTGTGCAAAGAAGTGCGGGTACGCGATGAGGCGTATTAGCCCTCGCTGGCGTACAGGGGCAGGGAGGCGTAGAACATGATGGCCTTCATCAGGTCGTCCACGGGCACCTTGTCCTGGGTGGAGTGGCACAGGGAGTCATCACCGGGGCCGTAGCCGATGGCGGGGATGCCCATGCGGCCGCACATATGGGTGGCGTTGGTGCAGAACTCCCAGGCTTCCACGGCGGGCTTCTCGCCGAAGAGCTCGGTGAAGGCGTTCACGCCGGCCTGGATGAGGGGATGATCCTCGGGCATGACCCAGGAGGGGAAGTAATCCACACAGGTGATGTCGTAGCCGGTGTAGGTCTGGACCTTCTCGGTGTCGATGGCGGCGGTGACGCCGTCGATGCCCTCGTAGAACTGAGAGACTTCCTTGAGCAGCTCGTCAATGGACTCGCCGCAGGAGATGCGGCGGTCGCAGGTGATGACGGCCTCGCCGGGGATGGTGTTGAGAGAGGGAGTCTTGCAGTCCACCTTGGTGACCTCGATGGAGCCGCGGCCCAGGAAGGGATCCTCCACGAAGTCGTTGAACTTGTCCACCTTGTCCATAATGGGCAGGGCCTTGATCAGGGCGTTGTCGCCGCGCCAGGCGGTGGAGGCGTGGGCGCACTTGCCGGGGACGGTGATCTTGATCAGGGCACGGCCCTTGTGGCCGCGGATGACACGGTTGTTGGAAGCCTCGGCCACCAGCACGAAGTCGGGCTTGATGTCGGGGTTCTCTTCCAGCATGGCCTTGACGCAGGAACCCTCAACGTCCTCCTCAGACAGGGAGCCGGACACCCACAGAGTGAAGTCCTTGTCCAGACCCAGGGCCTTCAGGGCCTTGCCGGCGAAGGTGATGCCGGTCAGGCAGCCCTTGTCGTCCACGGCGCCGCGGCCATGGAGGACCTTGCCCTCTTCCATACGGGCCTCCAGAGGATTGAAGCCCCAGTCGGCGGGATCGCCGGGCTCCACGGTGTCAATGTGGGAGTCGTACATCAGCACGGTCTTGCCGGAGCCGACGCGGCCAACCACGTTGCCCACCTTGTCCACGCGGACCTCGTCGTAGCCGAACTCCTTCATCTTGCCGGCGAGGAACTCAACAGCTTTACCTTCATTATAAGTAGTGGAGTCGATGGCGATGAAGTCCTTCAGGAACTGGACGACTTCCTCTTCCTGGGCGGCCACGTAGGCCTTGATCTGGTCGAGCGCTTCTTTTTTTGTAATCATGCGAATTCCTCCTTGATTTTTTTGAGAGATGCTGTTATGATTATACCATAAAGTATTCTAGAGATATAGAGACTTTTGCAAAAAATTTTTTAGGAGGTTTTTTACAATGAACACTGGTCTCAAGGGCAAGCATTTCCTCTGTGAGCAGGACTGGACCAACGAAGAGCTGGAGACTCTGATGGACGTGGCTTCCGTCCTGAAGATGGACAACCTGCTCGACACCCACAAGTACGATGAGCTGCTGAAGAACAAGTCCCTGTTCATGCTGTTCTTCGAGGAGTCCACCCGTACCCGCAACGCCTTCGAGTGCGGCATCACCCAGCTGGGCGGCCACGGCAACTACCTGACCCCCAAGGCCACCCAGATCGACCACGGCGAGACCCCCCAGGACACCATCGAGGTCCTCTCCCGCATGGGCCACGGCATCGGCGTGCGCAACACCCTGGTGGGCGGCAATGCTTACATGCAGAAGCTGGCCAAGTACTCCAAGATTCCCATCTACAACATGCAGTGCGACCTGTGGCACCCCACTCAGTCCATCGCTGACCTGTTCACCATCAAGGAGAAGTTCCACAATGAGCTGAAGGGCCGCAAGTTCGTCATCTCCTGGACCTCCGCCGGCAACTACATGCGTCCTCTGTCCATGGCTCAGTCCCTGATCACCCTGATGCCCCGCTTCGGCATGGACGTGACCCTGGCCGTGCCCAACAAGGACTTCGAGCTGATGCCCGAGGCCATGGAGACCGCCCGCAAGAACGCTGAGTTCTACGGCTCCAAGTTCGAGGTCTGCAACGACATGGACGCCGCCTGCGAGAACGCCGACGTCGTGTACGCCAAGGGCTGGGGCCCCATCATGGCCGTGGGCGACGACGAGAAGACCGGCGTCGAGATGATCAACGCCAACCCCGGCTGGTGCGTCGACTCCCGCCGCATGAGCCTGGCCAAGAACACCGCCATCTACATGCACTGCATGCCCGCCGACCGCGGCATCGAGGTCACCGACGAGGTCGCTGACTCCGCTCAGTCCGTCATCTATGATGAGGCCGAGAACCGCATGCACACCATCAAGGCCCTGATGGCCCTGACCATGGGCAACGTCAAGAGCCGCCGGTAAGCAGTTCTTTCACCTTTCGCCCGCCGGACCGCTCCGGCGGGCGGGAGGTTCCCCATAGAGGGAAAATCAAGACAGGCGCCTGTGCGCTGGAAACGAGAAAAGCGGCACATTGCGAGATATGTGCCGCTTTTTTCCACCGAAGTGTTGAAAACTGTCTGGTTTACAAACATGACGGGATTGGCGGACGGGAATGCCGGGAAGGGTGTATATCATGGAAGCAGCGACTATTATCCGCGGCGGAGCCGTGCTCCTGAAGGAAGGTCTGAAGGCCGGATGGGGCGTCAAGCTCCAGGATGGACTGATCGCCCAGGTGGGGCCTAACGAGAGCCTGATCCCGGGTGAGACCGATGCCGTGATTGAGGCGGCCGACCAGATCATCCTGCCCGGTTTTATCAACGGGCACAACCATATGTATAATGTGTTCTCCCGCGGTATCAGCACCGACGCGGTGGTCACCGAGTTCTCCAGCTTCCTGGACGATTTCTGGTGGCCCTACATCGAAAACCGCATCACCCCCGAGCTGGCCGAGGTCACCGCACGGTGGGCCAGCGTGGAGATGATCGACAGCGGCGTGACCACCTTCTTCGACATCCTGGAGGCCCCCAACGCCATCCCGGGCGCGCTGGAGGCGGAGGCCAAGGTCATCCGGGAGGCCGGCCTGCGGGGCGTGCTTACCTTTGAGGCCTGCCAGCGGATGAGCGAGGAGAACGCAGAACTGGGACTGAAAGAGAACGCGGACTTTATCCGTAATCACGCGGACGATCCGATGGTGAAGGGCGCCATGAGCATCCACACCCTCTTTACCTGTTCCAAGGAATATGTGCAGAAGGCCCGCGCCATGGCGAAAGAGCTGGGCGCCAAGTTCCATATGCATCTCTCTGAGAGCGTGTTCGAGCCCAACTGGACACAGGAACATTACGGCAAACAGCCCATCTGCATCTACGACGAGCTGGGCTGCCTGGACAGCGATGTGCTGGCTTCCCAGGTGGTGCAGGTGAATCAGGAGGAGATCGATCTCCTGGGCCGCAGCGGCGCCAGCGCCGTGACCATGCCCCTGTCCAACTGCGAGGTGGGCGGCGGTATCGCCCCCGTTACCGAGCTGCTGGAGGCGGGCGTCAAGGTAGGCATCGGCACCGACGGCTATATCAATAACTTCTTCGAGGTAATGCGCGGAGCATTTCTTATCCACAAGGCATATCGGCAGGACCCACAGGCTATGGGCGCCCGGCAGGTCTACCAGATGGCCACGGATATGGGAGCGGAAGCTCTCGGCATGGAAAACACGGGGCGTATTGCCCCGGGCATGCTGGCCGATGTGATCACGGTCCGTATGAACGATACGCCCACGCCCATCAACGAAAAGAACGTATACGACCAACTGATCCTGTACCGGAACCCCGCCGATGTGCAGAACGTCTTCGTCGGCGGCAAGCAGCTCAAGAAGGACGGCGTCATCCTGACGCTGGACGTTGAGAAGGCCCGCGCTGAGATGCGCCAGGCCTGTGCAGAGTTCTGGAAGTTCAAGTAAGAGTAATAAGCGCATACCGAACCGGCCGCCCCGCCGGCGCGGCATACGCTTATCCATAGGGACGGCGCCCCGCGGCATCGTCCAAGTTCCGGATGGGATTTCCATGCAAGGAAGGTGATTAAATGCCCCTGATTGGTGAGCTGAATAAAAATTATAAAGTGATCAACCGTTCGGTCCCCCGTATCGACGGCGTTGACAAGGTGACCGGCCGTGCGCATTACGCGGCCGACCTGAAATTCCCTGATATGGTGTACGGCGGCTGCCTGCGCAGCGGCCATTCCCACGCCAGGGTGAAGCGGATCGATACCAGCAAGGCCAAGGCCATCCCCGGTGTTCTGGCCGTGGTCACTGCAGATGACATGCCCAAGCCCATGAGCTGTGCGGGCAACGCCGCCTACATGTACCTGACCAACGAGGTCAAGTATGCCGGCGACGTGGTGGCCATCGTGTGTGCCGAGACGATGGCTCTGGTGGACGAGGCCCGCAAGGCCATCGAGGTGGAGTACGAGGATCTGCCCGGCGTCTACACCATTCGCGACGCCATGAAGCCCGGTGCCCCTGCCGTCCATGAGAGATATCCCGACAATGTGTTTACCGATTCCCTTTACCCCATCCGCAAGGGCGATGTGGAAAAGGGCTTTGCCGAGGCCGACCTCATTATCGAGCGGGAGTATGAGACCCAGTACATAGAGCACTCCTACATCGAGCCCGAGGCCGTGGTCTGCGTCCAGAACCCCGCCGACGGTGTGATGACCGTCCATTCCTCCAGCCAGAACCCCTTCTTCACCCGCCGCTATGTGGCCGACATCCTGGGCGTCGGCATGCACGACGTCCGCGTGTTCCAGGAGACCCTGGGCGGCAGCTTCGGCGGCAAGGAGGAGGGCGTGGGCATGCTGGCCGCCCGCTGCGCTTACCTGTGCAAGCTGGTGGGCCGCCCTGTGAAGATGCGCTTTACCCGTGAGGAGTCCTTCCTGGAGAGCGCCAAGCGCCATCCCTTCCTGCTCCACTACAAGGTGGGCGTGAAGAAGGACGGCCACATCGTGGCCTGGGAGGGCACCCAGATCGACAACTGCGGCGCCTACAACAACCAGACCCAGTTCATGAACTCCCGTGCCAGCATCCACAGCTGCGGCGCCTATACCATTCCCAATGTCAAGACCGATACCTTCGGCGTCTTTACCAACAACATCCACGGCGGCGCCATGCGCGGCTACAGCTCTCCCCAGCTCATCTGGGGCCAGGAGCAGCTCATCGAGGAGATCGCCGAGGAGCTGGGCATGGATCCCCTGGAGTTCCGCCGCATCAACTGCCTGAAGGATGGCACCACCAATGCCACCGGCACGGTGCTGGATCACGTGAACATGCAGGAAGTCATGGACTACACCGCCGAAAAGACCGACTACCAGCGCAAGCACGAGGAGTACAAGCACCAGACCGCCACCAAGAAGCGCAAGGGCATCGGCATCGCCATCGGCCACCGCGGCTGCGGCCTGGGCGCCGAGTCTCCCGATGCCTCCGGCGCCATGGCCATCGCCAATGAGGATGGAACGGTTCTCATCAATACCGGCCTTGCCGAGAACGGCCAGGGCCTGAAGACCGCGTTCTCCCAGATTGCCGCCGAGGCTATCGGCGTGCCCTACGAGTCCATCCGCTTCTACGGCACCGACACCCAGGCCATTGCCGACTCCGGCATGACCGTGGCTTCCCGCGGCACCGTGATGGGCTCCCAGTCCACCCGGAAGGTGGGCTACAAGCTCAACGAGATCATGCGGGCCAATGCCATCGCCCTGGGCTTCTTCAAGGACCAGGAGGGTGTTGACACTCCCGATGACATCGTGCTGGAGAACGGCTTCTTCCACAGCCTGAAGAATCCTGACATCAAGGTAGCCTTTAAGGACGTGTGCAACGCCTCCCTGTGGACCGGCCGGCAGATGGCCGCCTACGAGTGGTTCATGCCCCCTGCCTGCATCCAGGATCACCACACCGGACAGGGCGTGGCATTCCCCAACTACGCCTACGGCTGCGTCGTAGCCGAGGTGGAGGTGGACATGGAGACCGGCTATGTGGACGTGCAGAAGGTCACCGCCAGCCACGATGTGGGCACCGCGATCAACCCCGCCTTGGTGCTGGGCCAGATCTACGGCGGCATCCTGATGGGCCAGGGCTACGCCACCACTGAAGAAGTGGAGGTCTCGGGCGGCAAGGTCCGCAACCAGAATTTCGAGAATTACATCCTTCCCACTGCCGCTGATATGCCCGAGATGGACGTCAACATCTTTGAGTGTGACGATCCCAGGGGCACTTTCGGCGCCAAGAGCATCGGCGAGCCCGCCACCGAGGTCGTGGGCGCTGCCATCGCCAATGCCATCTACAATGCCACCGGCAGGCGTATCCGTGAAAATCCCGCCAATCTGGAGCGCGTGCTGCTGGGCAAGAAGCTGAGATAAGGGGGATACCATGCAGAAGCTGAGTTATCTGAAACCCAAGACCCTGGAAGAGGCTCTGGGTTATCTGAATGAGTACGGCGCCAGGGTCAAGCCCTACGCGGGCGGCACCGACCTGATGGTGCAGCTGCGGGAGGGCTCCTCCCGCCTGAAGGACGTGGAGTACCTGATGGACGTGCAGGCGCTGCCCGAGCTGCGCGGCATCGAAGTCAAGGATGACTGCATCAGCATCGGCGCCATGACCAGCCATACCCAGGTCAACGAGTCTGAGGTACTGCGTGAGCATGTGCCCTTCCTGTCCATCGCCTCCTCCACCGTGGGCTCCACCCAGATCCGCAACAAGGGCACCGTGGGCGGCAACATCTGCAACGCCTCTCCCGCCGCCGATACCCTGTCTCCCTTCGTGGCCCTCAACGCCCGCCTGGTGGTGGTCAGCGTGGACGGCACCCGTGAGGTCATGGTGAAGGACGCCATGGAGAAGGCCGGCAAGCTCAAGCTGGCCGCCAACGAGATGGTGACCCGCATCGTCATTGACCGGCTGGACGGCTACTCCACCGCGTTTATCAAGCTGGGCCGCCGCAAGGCCCTGGCCATTTCCCGCATGAACACCGCCGTGGCGCTGAAGGTGGAGGGCGGCGTCATCGCCGACGCCCGCATCGCCCCCGGCTGTGTGTTCTCCACTCCTGACCGTGTGGAGTGCGCCGAGGCGCTGGTGGTGGGCAAGGCTCCCTCCGCCCAGCTCTTTGAGGAGGCCGGCAAGGCCGTCTCCGAGGAGATGATCAAGCGCACCGGCATCCGTTGGTCCACCGAGTACAAGAAGCCCGTCGTCGAGGCTCTGGTGCAGCGCGCCCTGTGCCGCGCCGCCGGCCTGCCCGAGGATTAAGGAGGGTATTGCAGCATGAATAAGATCACCTTGAACTTTTTCCTCAACGATGAGCCCGTCTCTCTGCTGATCGATGAAAACGCCCGCCTGCTGGACGTCATCCGTGATGTGGCCGGCCTTACCGGTACCAAGGAGGGCTGCGGCGTGGGCGAGTGCGGCGCGTGCACCGTGATCCTGGAGGGCGAGGCCGTGGATTCCTGCATCGTCCTGGCCGCCTCCGTGGAGGGCAAGCACGTGATGACCGTGGAGGGCCTGTCCAAGGGCGGCAAGCTGGACGATATCCAGCAGGCCGTGCTGGACCATCACGCCCTGCAGTGCGGTTTCTGCACCCCCGGCTTCCTGATGAGCGCGAAGGCGCTTCTGGACAAGAAGCCCAACCCCACCCGGGACGAGATCAAGATCGCCATTTCCGGCAACCTCTGCCGCTGCACGGGCTATCAGCAGCTCGTGGAGGCGTTTGAGGATGCCGCCAAGCGTTATCAGGACAAGTAAGAAGGCCTGTTTTTTAGAAGAGGAGAGATTTCGATGTTCAACAAAGAAAATGTCAAGGGCGCTTCCATCGGCGTCAAGTTCTGCGGCTATGACCTGCAGAGCCCCTTCATCGTGGGTTCCGGTCCTCTGACTTACGGCTCTGAGGGCATGATCCGTGCTCACCAGGCCGGCGTGGGCGCCGTGGTCACCAAGACCATCCGTCTGGGCGCCGCCATCAATCCCGCCCATCACATGGCCAAGATCAGCAACGAGTCCATTCTGAACTGCGAGAAGTGGGCCGACTCCGACCGTTTCCAGTGGTACGAGAAGGAGATCCCCGAGGCTGTCAAGGCCGGCGCCGTGGTCATCGGCTCCGTGGGCCACACCCCCATGGAGGCCCAGGCCATCGTGGAAGATGTGGAGAAGGCCGGCGCTCACATCATCGAGCTGGTCTCCTACACGGAGGACACCCTGCTGCCCATGCTGGACTATGCCAAGGCCCATGTGAACATCCCCGTCATCTGCAAGCTGTCCGGCAACTGGCCCGATGCGGCCGGCACCGCCAAGAAATGCTATGAGCACGGCGCCGACGGTATCTGCGCCATTGACTCCATCGGCCCCACCCTGATGATCGATGTGGAGAAGCGCGCCCCTGTCATGCTGTCCAACGACGGCTACGGCTGGATGACCGGCGCTCCCATCAAGCCCATCTCCATGCGCATCAACAGCCAGATCACCCGCAACGTGCCCGGCTACAAGAACCTGTACGGCACCGGCGGCGTGATGAAGGCCGATGACGCCATCGAGTACCTGATGATCGGCTGCAACGCCGTGGGCATCTGCTCCGTGGGCATCCTGAAGGGCCTGGACTACGTGACCAAGATGTGCTATCAGCTCTCCGACCGGCTGGCCCAGCTGGGCTTCTCCTCCATCCAGGAGGCCATGGGTGTGGCCCTGCCCAACTTCCCCACCACCGAGAACATCACCGACATGGGCTTCAACTATGACCCCGCCAAGTGCACCAAGTGCGGCCGCTGCGAGACCGTGTGCTGCTACAAGGCCCGCAAGGTGGAGTTCCCTGAGATGAAGCTGGACCGCTCCCTGTGCCGTTCCTGCGGCCTGTGCGCCGATGTCTGCCCCACCCATGCCCTGACCAGCTATGTGGATGAGCAGTCTGCCGAGAACGCCAAGCGCGCCGCCGCCTCCAAGGAGTTCGACGCCCTGGTGAAGGCCCAGGCCCCCGAGCTCAAGGACTTCGACGCCAAGATGAAGGGCTGAGCCGTTGGGTAGGCCCCGCAAAAAACCAGAATAACCACGATCCTTTTTACAAAGTGACCTGAGCATCCCGGAAAAACCTGTCCCGCGGCGGTGGAGCTTTTAACCGCTACCCTGGCCGGCGCGGGGACCCCAGTAAGGGAGGATGTTGGGTGTATCCAAACGTGCGTGTGAACCACTCCCTTGTGATGGAGGAGGGACCGCAGTTTCGTTCAGGCACGAATTCAAATCAGGGAAGCAGGTGCTCTCCATCCATGCTTTTGGGTGGAAAGCGCCTGCTTCTTTTTATCTCATTATCCCACTGCCGGGATAAAGAGATTGGGAAACAGAGAGTCAAGAACGGCTACTGTACGCCGGGCATACCTGAGTGTCGGAACCACCGGGCGGTGTAGACAGGCACCGGCGGAAAAAGGCACTGAGACTACAGGCTATGTGCGTGTACGGGCTGCGTCGAAGGATGCCGGGGGCAATTCAGATGGCCGTCAAACAGCTAGGAGATGACTTCTATGGAGAAATACAGCCAGATCGGACAGAGCACTCCCGTCCGGGATGCGGCGCTGAAGGTAACCGGCCGCAAGCAGTACGTGGGGGATATGAAGCTCCGCGGCATGCTTTACGGCGAAGTGGTGTTCAGCCGCGTTGCCCATGCCAAGATCAAGTCCATCGATACCAGTGCGGCCGAGGCACTGCCCGGCGTCCGTGCCGTGGTGTGCTATAAGAACTCACCTGATACCCTGTACAACAGCGCGGTGCGCTTCTATGAGCATCAGATCCCCAACACCGAGCGGATCTTCGACGATACGGTCCGGTTCGTGGGCGACCGGGTGGCCGCCGTGGCCGCCGACACCGCCGCTATCGCCAAGAAGGCCGCCGGCCTGATCAAGGTGGAGTATGAGGAGCTGCCCGTCTATCTGGACCCCGAGGAGGCCATGAAGGAGGGCGCCTATCCCATCCATGGGGAGAGCAACGCCATCACCACCATGGTCCACAATGCCGGCGACCTGGAAAAGGGCTTTGCCGAGGCCGATCATATCTTCGAGGACCGCTACACCACCCAGCCCATCCATCACTGCGCCATTGAGCCCCACGTGGCCATCGCCGACTACGACTTTACCGGCAAGCTGACGGTGTATACCTCCTGCCAGAATACCTTCGGCTACCGGATCATTCTCAGCCGCATCTTCAAGATGCCCATGAGCAAGATCCGCGTGGTCGCGCCTGCCATCGGCGGCGCCTTCGGCGGTAAACTGGAGATGACGCTGGAGCCTGTGGCCGCCCTGCTGTCCATGAAGGCCGGCCGCCCGGTGAAGCTGGTCTACTCCCGTCAGGCCTGCATCGACTCCACCCGCACCCGCCACGCCTCGGTGGTCTACCTCAAGACCGGCGTGAAGAACGACGGTACCATCGTGGCCCAGGATATCCGCATTATTACCAACACCGGCGCCTACGCCTCCAGCGCCCTCAACGTGCTGGGCGCGCTGAGCCACAAGGTGTTCAAGGTCTATAAGACCCCCAATATGCGCTTTACCGGCATCCCGGTGTATACCAACACCCCCATCGCCGGCGCCATGCGGGGCTACGGCTCTCCACAGGCCTTCTTCGGCCAGCAGCGCCAGATGCAGAAGATTGCCAAGGCCCTGAACATGTCCCTGGTAGACCTGCAGCTCAAGAACCTGGTGGACCCGGAGGATTGCGATCCCATGGGCTTCAAGCTGGGCAATCCCCGGCCCAAGGACTGTGTCCGCCGGGGCGTTGAACTGATGCAGAACTGGCCCGAGCTCTCCGACGAGGACGGCAAGTACGCCATCGGCGTAGGCATGGCCGTAGGCGCCCACGGCTGCGGCTGCTTCGGCGCCCACCGGGACCAGGCCTGCGTCATGCTCAAGATGAACGAGGACGGCACCTGTACCTACTACACCGGCACCCACGACATGGGCAACGGTTCGGTCACCGTTCAGAGCCAGGTGGTTTCCAACACCCTGAAGATCCCCATGTCCTCCATCACTACCCTGGAGGCCGATACCGATATCTGTCCCTGGCAGCTGGGCGATTACTCCAGCCACGGCGTATTCGTGGTGGCCAGCGCGGCCAAGAAGTGTTCGGAGTCGGTGGCCGCTGAGCTCATCAAGGAGGCAGCCCTCATGCTGGAGGAGCAGGAGGGCGATTTGGAGATCACTGAGGAGGGCGTGCATTCCAGGGCCAGCGGCAAGACCGTCTCCCTCAGCGATGTTGTGGTCTACGCCCAGGATAAGTCCCACCGGGAGATCATCTGCTCCGAGACCTATCCCATGCCCAACGGTCCCACCGCTTACGGCGCCCATTTCGTCCGCGTCAAAGTGGAGAAGGCCACCGGTGCCGTGCAGGTCACCGATTACGCCGCCGTCCACGATGTGGGCAAGGTTATCAACCGCATGGGCATCGAGGGCCAGCTCCATGGCGGCATCCAGATGGGCATGGGCTACGCCCTGTGTGAGGGCCTGAAGTATGACGAAAACGGCCGCAACATCTACAACAACTTCCGCAAGTACAAGATGTTCACCGCCGACCAGATGCCTCGCATCCAGGTGGACTTTATCGAGGCCAACGAGCCCAATGGGCCTTATGGCGCCAAGAGCATCGGCGAGGCGGCCGTGGTGCCCGCCAATCCCGCGGTGATGAACGCCGTGTGCGACGCTCTGGGCGAGGAGCTCTACAGCTCCCCCTACCGCGACCGGTGATCCGCTCCATCAATCTGAAGGCCCGAAGGGAGGACCCTGTAAGATGAATAACCGCAAGGACGTCCTTGCCAAAGTGACCGGCAAGGCCATCTATGCCAACGATATCCGGATGGCAGACATGGTGTTCTGCAAGGTGGTGCGCTCCACCATCTCCAGCGGCCGCATCCTGTCCATCGACACCGCCGAGGCCGAGAAAGTGCCCGGCGTGGTGCGTATTTTTACCGCCAAGGACATCCCCGGCATCCCCAACCAGCCCTGCGACCGCCCGGTGATCTGCGGCGACCGCGTGCGTTATATCGGCGATGCCGTGGCCCTGGTAGCCGCCGAGACCAGAGAGCAGGCCGACGAGGCCGCCAAGCTGGTGAAGGTGGAGTACGAGGAGCTTCCCGCCAATTTTGACCCCATGCATGCCCTGGACGACGACGCGCCCCTGATCCACGACAGCGGCAACGTGATCTGCAAGTGGAAGACCCAGCGGGGCGACGTGGAGGAGGGCTTCCGGAACTCCGACTGCGTGATGGAGCGGGACTATGTGACCTCCCGGGTCCAGCACGTGTGCATCGAGACCGAGGCCGCCGTGGCCTACCGTGACCCCAACACCAGCGAGATGATCGTCCGCTGCCCGGTGAACAGCCCCTTTGTCATCCGCAAGACGGTGGCCGAGACCCTGGGCCTGCCCCAGACCCGGGTGCGGGTCATTCTTGCCACCATCGGCGCGTCCTTCGGCGGCAAGAACTACGATATCGCCATGGCCTCCAGCCGGGCGGCCATGGTCAGCTTCCTGCTGGACCGGCCCTGCAAGGTGTGGCTCACCCGTGAGGAGTCCATCATGGAGGGCACCAAGCGCCATCCCATCCATGCCCATTACAAGGTGGGCTTCAACCGGGACGGCAAGCTCCAGGCTATGCAGGTCCGGCTGGTGCTGGACGGCGGCGCCTACAAGAGCAAGACCTTCCCGGTGACCACCCGTATGGCCATCGAGGCCGCCGGTCCCTACATCGTGCCCAATATCGACACCATCTCCACCAGCGTGTACACCAACAATGTCTACTCCGACGCCCTGCGTGGCTTCGGCTCCCCTCAGGTGGACTTCTGCTCTGAGTCCCTGATGGATGAGATCGCCAAGGAGCTGAACATGGACCCGGTGGAGCTGCGCAAAAAGAACATGCTCTACGAGGGCTGCACCTCCACCACCGGCCAGCACATGACCAATGTGACCCTGGACAAGTGCTACGAGGCCCTGGACAGCGCCTGTAAGATCGATGAGCGCCGTAAGCGCATCGCGGAGTACAACGCCTGCCACACCGGCACCAAGAAGGGCCTGGGCATCGCCTTTCTGCACCGGGGCGAGTCCTTCGGCGCCGCTGGACAGGGCATCGATACCGCCAGCGGCATGATCGCTGTCCAGCCCGACGGCAGCGTCACCGTGGCCTCCTCCATTGCCGAGGTGGGCCAGGGCGGCCCCAACATGCTGGTCAGCGTGGTCCACGAGACCCTGGGCGTGGACCGGGAGAAGATCCGGGTCAGCCCGGTGGACACCGGCTTCCTCACCGACGCCGGCCCCACGGTGGCCACCCGCGGCACTGTGTTCTCCGGCGGCGCGGTGTGGAAGGCCTGCCTGAGCGTCAAGGAGAAGCTCACCGGCTACGCCGAGAAGCGTCTGGGCACCCGTGACGTGGTCTTTGCCGACGAGAAGATCACTGACGCCAGAGACCCCGCCAACAGCGTGGAGCTGCTCACCGTCATCACCGACGTTTTCAATAATGCCGACCACCTCAACTCCCTGGGCTATTTTTCCGCGCCGCCCTTCAACTATGACCGGAACACCGGCGTGGGCGACGCCTATTGGTCCTGGGTGTACGGCGCTGCCGCCGCGGAGGTCACCGTGGATCTGAAGACCGGCGCCGTGTCGGTGGACGACTATTTCGCGGTCCACGATGTGGGCCACGCCATGGACAGGGATGAAGTGGTGGGTCAGATCCGGGGCGGCGTGGCTATGGGCATCGGCTACGCCCTGACCGAGGAAGTGGACCTGAAAGAGGGCCGCATCCGCAACCTGAACCTGGAAAGCTACATCGTTCCCACCGTGCTGGACGTGCCTGATCAGATCCACGCCATCGCGCTGGAGTATCCCAGCGAGGTCGGCCCCCTGGGCGCCAAGGGTCTGGGCGAACCGGCCACCTGCAACGTGGCCCCCGCCATCATCAACGCCATAGACAACGCCTGCGGCAAGCGGGTGCGGGAGCTGCCCGCAAACCTGGAGCGCATCGTTCTGGGCCATTCCATGAGCAAGTGATCCGAGTGTTTTTGCCATAGATTGTACTCGAAAGGAAATGATCAGCATGAAAACCCTGTTCCGCAATCCCTGGATCGTCACCATGAATGACGACTTTGAGATGATCCGCAACGGCTTTGTCTATGTGGTGGATGACAAGATCAGCGAGGTGGGCTCCGATCCCCTGCGCATGGCCCAGCTCAGCCTGGAGGCTGACTCCGTCATCGACGCCGCCGACAAGATCCTCATGCCCGGCATGGTCAGCGCCCACACCCACCTGTTCCAGACCTTCATGCGCGGCCTGGCCGACGATCTGCAGCTCTATCCCTGGCTGTCCACCCAGGTCTGGCCCTTCTCCGAGCTGATGACCGAGGAGGACTTCTACTACGCCGGACTCATCGGCTGCCTGGAGAACCTGAAGACCGGCGCCACCAGCTGCATCGACCAGCATTACATTTTCACCTCCCTCAACAACGGCGACCGCATCTTTGAGGCTATGCGGGATTCCGGCATCCGCGGCAACATGTGCCGCTGCTTTGCCAACATCGTGTACTATGAGAAGTTCCGTGAGGAGGATCAGGACCGTATCCTCAACGACATCAAGCGCCTGCACAGTGAGTGGGCCGGCAAGGAGAACGGCCGCCTGTCCCTGAGCGTGGGCCCCCTGAACCCCTGGGGCGTCTCTCCCGACCTGTTCCAGAAGACCAAGCAGCTCTCCAAGGATCTGGGGATCAAGTTCCAGGTCCACACCGCCGAGGATCAGGACGTGGTGGAAAAGACCGCCAAGATGTACGGCGGCATGCGCAATGTGGAGTTCCTCGAGTCCATGGGTATCCTGGACGAGGACACCCAGCTGGCCCACGCCATCTGGCTGGATGACCACGAGATGGAGATTCTGGACAAGTACCGCTGCCAGCCCATCCACTGCCCGGTGGCCAACGCCTACCTGGCCGACGGCGTGGCCCGGGTGCCCGAGATGCTGAAGATGGGCCTGCCCGTGGCCCTGGGCACCGACGGCCCCGGCAGCAACAACGCCCAGGATATGCTGGGCACCCTGAAGTACACCGCCCTGATGCACAAGAACCACAACCTGGACGCCCACATCATCTCCAACAAGGACGTGCTCACCATGGCCACCCGCAACGGCGCCATCGCCATGGGCATGGACGGCCAGATGGGCCAGATCGCCCCCGGCATGAAGGCCGACATCCTGCTGGTGGACTGGAAGAAGCCCCATATCGCCCCTGTCCATCATCCCGAGTCCGCCCTGGTGAACAACGCCAACGGCAACGACGTGGATACCGTCATGGTCAACGGCGAGATCGTGGTGCGCAACAAGAAGTCCACCAAGATCGACGAGATCGCCCTTATCGATGAGTGCCAGAAGCGCATCGAGTTCATCAAGTCCCGTATGTAATGATTGCTTTGGCCGGTCCTGTCCGGCCGGAGAAAAAAAGAGAGCCGCCCGTATGGGCGGCTCTCTTTCTGCGCCGTCCGGCAGGGCGGCACTTTTATGAAGGGGGATAATCAGAAATCAACCTCGGTGCCGTAGTAGATGCAGGTGAAGAGCTTCTCCATGGTGGCGGGGTCGATGGGACGGGGGTTGGAGCCGGTGCAGGCGTCGCCCACGGCATTGGCGGAGATGGCAGAGAGCTTCTCCTTGAACTCGCTCTCAATGATGCCGAAGTCCTTCAGGGTATTGGGAATGCCCATGGCGTCGTTCATAGAGCGGATCTTGGCGCGCAGGGCCTGGACCAGCTCGTCGGTGGTGGCGCCGGAGAGACCCATGGTGCGGGCGATGTCGGCATACCGCTCAGCCACGCCGTCGGCCTTGGAGTTATACTGGATAACGTAGGGCAGGTACATGGCGTTGGCCAGGCCGTGGATGATGTGGCCGGTGGAGAAGGCGGCGCCGGTCTTGTGGGCCATGGAGTGGACGATACCCAGCAGGGCGTTGGAGAAGGCCATGCCAGCCAGGCACTGGCCGTAGTGCATCTCCTCGCGGCAGGTCATGTCGCCGCCGAAGGATTTGAGCAGGTCATGGTTCACGATGTCGATGGCCTTCAGGGCCAGGGGGTCGGTGAACACGGTATGGAGGGTGGACACATAGGCCTCAATGGCGTGGGTCAGGGCGTCCATGCCGGTGTGTGCCACCAGCTTGGGCGGCATGGTCTCAGCCAGGGCGGGGTCGATGATAGCCACATCAGGGGTGATGTTGAAGTCGGCCAGGGGGTACTTGATGCCCTTGGAATAGTCGGTGATGACCGAGAAGGCGGTGACCTCGGTGGCGGTGCCGGAGGTGGAGGGGATGGCGCAGAAGCGGGCCTTCTGGCGCAGCTCGGGGAAGCTGAAGGGGGTCACCAGGTCCTCGAAGGTGGTCTCGGGATACTCATAGAAGGCCCACATGGCCTTGGCCGCGTCGATGGGGGATCCGCCGCCCATGGCGACGATCCAGTCGGGCTGGAACTCGCGCATGACGGCCGCGCCGGCCATGACGGTCTCCACGGAGGGATCGGGCTCTACGTTCTCAATGAGCTTGGTCTCCATGCCGGCCTCTTTCAGATACTCCAGCGCCTTGTCCACAAAGCCGAAGCGCTTCATGGAGCCGCCGCCCAGCACCAGAACGGCCCGGCGGCCCTTCAGGGTCTTCAGGTTCTCCAGCGCGTTGGCGCCGTAATAGATGTCTCTGGGAAGAGTAAATCTGCTCATGATGGAAGCCTCCTTGATAAATTCGAAGATAGAATTGTTAAATAATTAACGATCCTTGCGGATGATATTATTGCACATCGTTAAAAAATTGTCAATAGGTTTTTCAGTAAACTATACGATATAAAATTTGAGGCCGTCCCCCAAAGATGGGGGACGGCCCTGCAAAATCGGAAGAAAACATTCAGGCGTGCTGCCGGCGGGTATGGAGGAACATGGCCACCGCCGCGCCGCAGATGATGAGATAGCCCAGCCAGCTGAACAGGTCGGGGACCTGCTGAAAGACCAGAAAGCCCAACAGGGCGGAGAAGAGGACCTGGGAGTAGTCGTAGACCGACAGCTCCCGGGCGGGGGCGAAGGAGTAGGCGGCGGTAATGGAGAACTGTCCGCCTGCGGCGGACGCACCGGCCAACAGGAGGCAGGCCAGCTGGGCCGGCGTCATGGGGGCATAGTTCAAAATCAGGTAGGGCAGGGTGACCACACAGGAAAAGGCGGAGAAGAAGAACACGATGAAGGGTCCCTTCACGCCCCGCTTGCTCAGCATGCGTACCATGGTATAGGCAAAGCCTGCGCATGCGCCGCCGAAGAGGCCGGCCAAAGCGGGAACGAGCTGCATGGACGAGCCGGTGGGCCGCAGTATGAGCAGGCAGCCCGCAAAGGCGCTGAGTACAGCCCCCGCCTGGAAGAGGGAGATGCGCTCCTTCAGCAGGAAGTAGCTGAACAGGATGGCGAAGAAGGGAGACATCTTGTTGAGCATGGAGGCGTCAGCCAGCACCAGATGGTCCACAGCATAGAAGTTGCCAAGGATGCCCAGAGTACCGAAAAGGGCCCGCAGGAAGAGCTCCAGCCAGCTGACTTTATCCATCTGGACTCGCTGATGGCTGCGCAGCAGCAGAAAGGCGGCGGCGAAGGCGGCCACCAGATTGCGGAAGAAGCTCTTTTGGACTGAGGGCAGGTCGCCGGAGAGCCGGACGAACAGATTCATCAATGCAAAGAAAAAGGCGGCCGATAGGATACACAGGATCCCCTTGTATTTATCTTTCAAAACGGATTCCTCCTGTCGAATCATGACTTTTATTATTATATCCCTCTCTGCGGAAGAAGAAAAGAAAAATTTTCGTGCATGACCGGGCATGAAAACGCCTGCCCCCGCGGCACACAGGGGCAGGCGTATGGGTTGCTGTCAGTCGCTCCACAGGACAACGCGGCCTGCCGCACGGGATTTGGGCAAGTCGATGAGGCGCTGGTTGGAGGAGCCGCGAAAACGAAGGGAAATGTCTTTCAGTTCCTCTACGAACTCTCCGTCCACCAGCACGTCGATGAGGGAGAGCAGCTGGTCAGTGACCTCGCACCGGGCCCGGCTTTCCCCCAGCAGGTCACGTTCATACCCATAGCCGGAGTAGGCCCAGATGTCCTTCTCCGGGAGACACTCCCGCACCCGGCGCAGGAAGGGGAGCAGGGCGCGCTGGTTCTCGGGCTCAAAGGGTTCGCCGCCCAGCAGGGTCAATCCGCTGACAAAAGAGGGGGATAGATCCTCCAGCAGCCGGTCCTCCACCTCGCGGGTAAAGGGCTGGCCGTAATGAAAATCCTGAGCCTCTTCGTTGAAGCAGCCTTTGCAGTGGTGTGTGCAGCCTGAGACGAACAGGCTTACCCGCACGCCGATGCCGTTGGCGATGTCCCGGCGCTTGATGGCGGCGTAGTTCATGGCGATCCTTCCTTTGCGGTGTTACAGATGAAGCACGCGGTCCCGGATTTCCTGCGTGCGGCCCTGGTTCCAAAACTGGGTGCCGATATAGCCGCAGGTCCGGCGGGCCACATTCATCTTGTCCTGGTTGCGGTTGCCGCACTTGGGGCACTCCCACACCAGTTTGCCGTCCTGATCCTTGACGATCTGAATCTCGCCGTCGAAGCCGCAGACCTGGCAGTAGTCGCTCTTGGTGTTGAGCTCGGCGTACATGATGTTGTCGTAAATGAACTGCATGAGCTGGAGCACGGCCTCCAGGTTATTCTGCATATTGGGCACTTCCACATAGCTGATGGCGCCGCCGGGGGAGAGGGCCTGGAACTTGGCCTCGAAGGCCAGCTTCTCGAAAGCGTCGATGTCCTCAGTGACGTGGACGTGGTAGCTGTTGGTGATATAGGCCTTGTCGGTGACGCCGGGGATGATGCCGAAGCGCTTCTGCAGGCACTTGGCGAAGCGGTAGGTGGTGGATTCCATGGGAGTGCCGTACAGGGAGAAGTCTATGTGCTCCTTGGCCTTCCAGGCGGCGGTGGCCTCGTTCATATGCTCCATGACCTGCAGGGCGAAGGGAGTGGCCTCCGGATCGGTGTGGGACTTGCCGGTCATGTACTTGACGCACTCATAGAGGCCGGCATAGCCCAGGGAGATGGTGGAGTAGCCGTTATAGAGCAGCTTGTCGATGGGCTCGCCCTTTTTCAGCCGGGCAATGGCGCCGTACTGCCACAGGATGGGGGCAGCGTCGGACAGCGTACCCTTGAGCCGGTTGTGGCGGCACATGAGGGCCTTGTAGCACAACTCCAGCCGCTCGTCGAAGATAGACCAGAACTTGTCCATATCCCGACCGGAGGAGAGGGCCACGTCCACCAGGTTGATGGTGACCACGCCCTGATTGAAGCGGCCGTAATACTTGGGCTTTCCGGTCTCCGGGTCCACATAGGGGGTCAGGAAGGAGCGGCAGCCCATGCAGGTGTAGCAGTGGCCCTCGCCGTTTTTGTCCACCTTGTTGCGCAGCATGATCTTTTCCGAGATATAGTCGGGGACCATGCGCTTGGCGGTGCATTTGGCGGCCAGCTTGGTCAGGTAGTAGTAGGGGGAGTCGGGGTGGATGTTGTCCTCCTCCAGCACATAGATCAGCTTGGGGAAGGCGGGGGTGACCCACACGCCGGCCTCGTTCTTCACGCCCTGGTAGCGCTGGTTCAGGGTCTCCTCGATGATGAGAGCCAGATCCTTCTTCTCCTGCTCGTTCTTGGCCTCGCCCAGATACATGAACACGGTGATGAAGGGAGCCTGACCGTTGGTGGTCATCAGGGTGACCACCTGGTACTGGATGGTCTGCACGCCCCGGCGGATCTCCTCCCGCAGGCGCTTTTCCACGATACGGTCCACCACCTGGGCGTCGGTGGAGCCGCCGCAGACGGCGATATCGGCCAGCACCTCGGACTGGATCTTCTTGCGGGACACGTCCACAAAGGGGGCCAGATGGGCCAGGGAAATGGACTGGCCGCCGTACTGGTTGGAGGCCACCTGGGCAATGATCTGAGTGGCGATGTTGCAGGCAGTGGAGAAGCTGTGGGGCTTCTCGATCATGGTGCCGGTGATGACGGTGCCGTTCTGCAGCATATCCTCCAGATTGACCAGGTCGCAGTTGTGCATGTGCTGGGCATAATAGTCCATATCGTGGAAGTGAATGATGCCGGCCTCATGGGCCTCCACGATCTCCTGAGGCAGCAGCAGACGGCGGGTGATATCCTTGCTCACCTCGCCGGCCATGTAGTCACGCTGGACCGAGTTGACGGTGGGATTCTTGTTGGAGTTCTCCTGCTTGGCTTCCTCGTTGTTGCACTCGATGAGGGAGAGGATCTGCCCGTCGGTGGTATTGGCGGCCCGTACCAGATTGTGGTTATAGCGGTAGCGGATGTAGCGCTTGGCGGTCTCATAGGCGCCGCTCTCCATGATGCCGGTCTCCACCATCTCCTGCACCTCCTCCACGGAGGGGGCGCGGCCCATCTGCTGGCAGGCCTGCTCGATCTGAAGCGCGATCCCGTCGATCTGCTCACGGGTGAGCTCGGGCGCGCCGTCGGTGGCGTTGTTGGCCTTGGTGACCGCCGCGGCGATCTTCACGCGGTCGAACTGGGCTTCGGCGCCGCTGCGCTTCATGATCTTCATTAGGCAATCGCTCCTTTGTAATCTTCATAAAAAAGGGGACAGTCCCCAGATGCCGGCGGCCTGGGAAAATGCCCTCTGTCGCAACTCTTTGAATACATTATATAGTGGACTGAAGTGAAAATCAACCCATATTTAGGGCTGGAAGGACCGGGACTGTCAAAATGCCAGAAGTGGGGAAAATGTGATGATATGAGCGGATTGCCGCCATGGCGCCTCCCGGAATAGGCGGATTTCCGGGGAATAAGGGATCAGGTCCGTCCGCAAAAACAGCAATTTGACGGAAAAGAGAGAGGAGGACTCCGGGGAAAAAAGCAGCCGCCCGGAGCGCCGGTTCCGGACCGGGCGCCGGGCGGAGGGATTCATACAGGGATGGTTCTGATGCGCTCCAGAATGGCGGCTGTCAGCTCTACCCGGCGGAAGGGGGTCATAAGATAGAAGCCGTCGGTATAGGGAGCCATCTCCGCGGCCACCCGGCAGGAGATGTCCATGGCCAGGGCCTCCCCCTGCTGCCGGTCCCTGCCGGCGTATAGCGCGACGATCTCGTCGCAGACATGGATGCCCGAGACCTCGTTGTTCAGGAAGCAGGCGTTGCGGTGGCTCACCACCGGGAAGATGCCCCCCAGGATCTTGCCCTTGAGCACAGAGCGGGCCAGCTTCAGGTTCTCCAGAGCCTGGGCAGACAGAACGGGCTGGGTCAGAAAGCCCTCCATGCCGTTTTCCTCTTTTTCCGCGGCAAGCCTGAGCTGGATCTGAAAATTCCGGGCGTTCAGGTTGAGGGCGCCGAACATGTGGAAGGGGACAGGAAGGGTGGTCTCGTTGAGCTCGGCCACATAGCGGGCCAGCTTGCGGGAGTTGAAGTTGAACACGCTTTTGACCTCGTCACGCTCGGCGGAGGGGATGGGGTCGCCGGTGACCAGCAGCACATTGCGCACACCCTCCATGGACAGGCCCAGCAGCAGCGCTTTGGTGGCGTTCAGGTTCCGGTCCCGGCAGGTCAGGTGGGGGAGAGGCTCCACACCCAGCTCCCGCCGCAGCTTACAGGAGAGCAGGCTGCTGTCGGCCCGGGGGCGGCCCACCGGGCAGTCGGCGATGGTGATGATATCGGCGCCGCTGTCCCGCAGGAGCCGGGCACCGGACAGGAAGGGGGCGGGGTCGCCGTCCGCCGGGGGGTCCAGCTCCACCGCCACCACCCGCTGCCCGGCCTTCAGCTTCTCCCAGAAGGGGCTTTCGGGGACAGCGGCGCGGCGGGGACCGGCCTTGGCGGCCGGGGAGCCCTCCTCCGCCGGCGGGGCGGAGAGGGCCTGGACCATGCGGGCAATGTGTTCCGGGGTGGTGCCGCAGCAGCCGCCTACGATCCTGGCCCCGGCCCCGGCAATCTGGGCCATCTTCTGAGCAAAGTAGTCGGGCTGGCCCTGATATACCGCCCGGCGGCCCAATACCGTGGGATAGCCGGCGTTGGGCATGGCGGAGAGCAGGGTGTCCCCCAGGTCCAGTCCGCGGATGTACTCCAGCATGTGGTGGGGGCCGGACACGCAGTTAAAGCCCACCGCGTCCACCTCGGGCAGGGCGGCGGTGCGGGCGAAGAGCTCCCGGCCCGACTGTCCCTCCCGGGTGATGCCGTCGGGCTGCACCGCGTAGGAGACGATGAGGAAGGCCTCCGGACAGCGGGCCTTCAGGTGCCGGGCCAGCTCCGGCACGCCCTCAGCCGAGGGCAGGGTCTCCACCAGGAAGTGGCGGATCCCCAGCTCCAGGAACTGGTCAGCCTGCCAGCAGTAGAGATCGCCGGGCCCCCCGGCCTGGGAGCCCGAGGCAGGGCCGATGTCGGCAAAGACATAGGCGCCGTAAGGCTCCGCCGCTTCCCGGGCCAGTCGGCAGCCCGCCCGGATGACCTGACGGGCAAATTCCGTGTCCCCCCCGGCGGCGTCTGCTCCGGCGGAGAAGGTATTGGTCTTGATGGCCCGGGCCCCCGCCTCCAGATAGGCCCGGTGGATGGACAGGATGTCCTCCGGGTGGTCCAGGTTGGCCCGCTCGCACCGCTCCTCCGCCCGGCCGGGCAGGGAGGAGAAGCAGGTGCCCATGGCGCCGTCAAAGATCAGGGTATGGCCGCTGCCGAGATAAGTTCTGATATCCATATGCTACCTCCCGGCGGCTCAGCCCAGCACGGCCCGGGCGATCTCCACCGACTGCCGGGCGTCCCTGGCGTAGTGATCGGCTCCCATGCGCCGGGCGTAGTCCGGGGTGACCACGGCGCCGCCCACAAAGACCACCGGCGGTTGGGGCAGGGCCTTGAGGACATGGATGGTTTCCTCCATGGCGGGGAGGGTGGTGGTCATCAGAGCGGAGAGCCCCACCAGCCGGACGTTCCGCTCCTCTACGACCTGCCGGACGGTCCCGGGGGGCACGTCACGGCCCAGATCGATGATGTCGTAGCCGTAGTTCTCCAGAATGGTCTTGACGATGTTCTTGCCGATGTCGTGGATGTCCCCCTTGACGGTGGCCACCACGATGGTCCCCTTCTTCACCGGCGCGCCGCCTTTTTGGGCCAGAGAGGTCCGTACCGCTTCAAAGACGGCCTGAGCCGCCTGGGCGGCGCTGAGAAGCTGGGGCAGGAAGAGGGTGCCCTTCTCATAGCCCTCGCCCACCCGGTCCAGGGCGGGAATGAGCCGCTGTTCCACCAGGGAGAGCTCGTCCCCCTCGGCCAGAGCGGCCCGGGCCAGCTTGCCCGCCTCGGACTTGAGGCCCCGGATCACCGCGTCCTCCAGGGTGAGATGGCTGTCGGCCGCCGGGGCGGCGGGAGCGGCCTGGGCCCCGGCAAAGCGGTCGATGTAGGCCGCGCTGCCGACGTCCTCGCCGGACAGCACCCGGAAGGCGGCCACCGCGTCCATCATTTCCTTCAGATTGGGGTTGATGATGGGCAGTGTCAATCCGGCCCCCAGGGCCTGGATCAGGAAATTCTGGTTGATGAGCCCCCGGTTGGGCAGGCCGAAGGAGATGTTGGACACGCCCAGAACGGTCTGCAATCCCAGCTCCTCCCGCACCATACGAAGGGCCCGCAGGGTCTCCCGGGCCTGCTCCTGCTGGGCGGAGACCGTCAGGGTCAGGCAGTCGATCCACAGGTCCTCATGGGGGATGCCGTGCTCCCCGGCCGCGGCCAGGATACGCCGGGCGATGGCCAGGCGGGCCTCCGCCGTCTGGGGGATGCCTCTCTCGTCCAGAGTGAGGCCCACCACCGCCGCGCCGTACTTTTTCACCACCGGCAGGACGCGCTCCATCACCGCCGGGTCGCCGTTGACCGAGTTCACCGCAGCCTTGCCGTTGTAGACCCGCAGGCCGGCCTCCAGCGCGGCGGCATTGGAGGAGTCCAGCTGCAGGGGGACCGACAGGGCGCTCTGGAGCTTTTTGACCACCCGGGGCAGCATCTCCACCTCGTTCACGCCGGGATAGCCCACGTTCACGTCCAGAATGTCGGCCCCGGCGTCCACCTCCTGGATGCCCACGTCCAGGATATAGTCCAGGTCTCCCTCCAGCAGGGCCTGCTGGAAGCGCTTTTTGCCGGTAGGATTGATGCGCTCGCCGATGACCCGTACCCCGTCCAGCCGCACCGGGACGGTGGGCGTGCAGACAAAGCCCGCGGGCACATAGTGCCGCCGGACGGGGGATCTGCCCTCAAGGGCTTGTTTCAGCGCCCGGATGTAGTCGGGCGAGGTGCCGCAGCAGCCGCCGAAGATGGTGACGCCCGCCTCCAGACAGGGGACCAGGGCGGCGGCAAATTCCTCCGGACCCATGTGGTAGTGGCCGTCCACCGGGTCGGGCAGACCGGCGTTGGGTTTGGCGATGACGGGCAGCCGGGTATTTTGACACAGCTCGGCCAGCAGGGGAGAGAGCAGATCGGGGCCCAGGGAGCAGTTCAGGCCGATGGCGTCGGCCCCCAGGCCCTCCAGCGTGCGGGCCATGGAGGGGATGGTGCAGCCGGTGAAGGTGCGCCCGCCGGTGTCGAAGGTCATGGTGACCATCACAGGCAGGCCGGTATTCTCTTTCACGGCCAGCAGGGCGGCCTTGGTCTCGTAGAGGTCGGTCATGGTCTCGATGACGGCCAGGTCGGCCCCCGCCGCCGCACCGGCCAGCGCCACCTCCCGGAAGAGGTCGTAAGCCGCTTCAAAGGGCAGGCTGCCCATGGGCTCCAGCAGCTCGCCAAGAGGCCCCATGTCCAGGGCCACCAGCACGCCGGTGTCCCCTGCGGCCTCTTTGGCCAGACGCACGCCGGCCCCCACCACCTGCTCTACCGTGTGGCCGGAGCCGGCCAGCTTCAGATGATTGGCGCCGAAGGTGTTGGCGTAGACCACCTGGCTGCCGGCCCGGATGTACTCCTCATGGACCGAGCGTACCAGCTCGGGACGGGTGAGATTGAGCAGCTCGGGCCGTCCCCCGGGGGGCAGGCCTTTCTGTTGGAATACGGTTCCGGTGGCGCCGTCCAGCAGGACGATCCCGGAAGAAAAAAAGTCAGGGCGCACAGGTTTTTCCACCTTTCCTCAATTGACAGGTCTGATTCATGGAGCAGCAGGCGCAGCCCCGGATGCGCCGCATCTGAGGCGTGCCGGCCACCCCCAGCAGGGCGGTGACCGATTTGGCGGGATTGAGCAGCAGGCTGCCGGTGACGTACAGCCCGATGCGCCGGGGGGCGTCCAGAGCCCGGCACAATCCGGGCTGGAGCGCAAGGGGCAGGTCGCCGTAGCCGGGACTGAAGCGGTCGGTCAGGTATTTCCCGGGGAAGAGGGCGGCGATCTCTTTTTCTGCCGCATCGCAGCCTGCCTCCACCCAGGCGCTGCCGCAGGCGTCCAGGATGACGGCCCGGGCCATGTCCCGGGCCTGCTGGGTCCGGAGCAGGGCGTCAAATTCCGCACCCAGGGTGCAGGCCAGCACAACGGCCTGATGGCACTCCTCCAGCATGAGCCGGGCAGTGCGGCCGGGGAGGGAGAGGCCGGCCTCGGGCAGGAGAAGCTCCTCCCCCGAGCGGGTCAGAGATACGACCTTATAAATATACCGGGGCTTCAGCTGGGCGGTGAGGGCTTCGGCCTCCCGCTGGACACTCTGCCGCAGCGTCTGGTCCTGGGTGCCGCCGGCCCCCAGATAGCGCAGGGCTTCTTCGATATCAAGACGCATTCGCCGGCCTCCTGTTCCATGTGGGTCTGAATACCATACAGTATAGCGTTTTAAAGAAGAAAAGTACAGGGGTAGGGACGTAAAAAAATGTTTATTTTCCTATTGACAAAGTAGGAATGTGTTGGTATAATTCGATCAACCTACTTAGTTAATTGGTTAATGTAAGCGGTAAGGAGGCGGACGGGATGAGCGCCTGTTTTGGACGTCTGCTGCGGAGCAATTTCCGGTTCGGGCGAATGCCGGGTATCCAGACATGGACCGACCACAAAAAATAAGAAAGAAGGCTTTCGTCATGCGTAATCGTCCTTATAAGTTTGAGACCCTTCAGCTCCACGTGGGTCAGGAGCAGCCCGATCCCGCCACCGATTCCCGCGCCGTTCCCATTTACCAGACCACTTCCTACGTGTTCCGCAACTCCGCCCATGCTGCTGCCCGATTCGGGCTGGCCGATGCGGGCAACATCTACGGCCGGCTCACCAACTCCACCCAGGATGTGCTGGAAAAGCGTCTGGCAGCCCTGGAGGGCGGAGTGGCGGCCCTGGCCCTGGCCTCCGGCGCGGCTGCCATCACCTACACCATCCAGGCTCTGGCCCAGGCGGGGGACCACATCGTGGCCCAAAAGACCATCTACGGCGGCAGCTACAACCTGCTCTCCCATACCCTGCCCCAGTTCGGCGTGACCACCACCTTTGTGGACGCCCATGATCTGGCACAGGTGGAGAACGCTATCCAGCCCAACACCAAGGCTGTTTACTTGGAGACCCTGGGCAACCCCAACAGCGACATTCCCGACATCGATGCCATCGCCGCCATCGCCCACAAGCACGGCCTGCCCCTGGTCATCGACAATACCTTCGGCACACCGTATCTCATCCGGCCCATCGAGCACGGCGCCGACATCGTGGTCCACTCGGCCACCAAGTTCATCGGCGGCCACGGCACCACCCTGGGCGGCATCATCGTGGATTCCGGCAAGTTCGACTGGAAGGCCAGCGGTAAATATGCACCCATCGCCGAGCCAAACCCCAGCTACCACGGCGTCAGCTTTGTGGATGCGGCCGGTCCTGCCGCCTTCGTCACCTACATCCGGGCCATCCTCCTGCGGGATACCGGCGCTACGATCTCCCCCTTCAACGCGTTCCTGCTGCTCCAGGGCGTGGAGACCCTGTCCCTGCGGCTGGACCGCCATGCCGAGAACACCAAGAAGGTGGTGGAGTTCCTGGCGAATCATCCCCAGGTGGAGCATGTGAACCATCCCAGTCTGCCCGGCCATCCAGACCACGCTCTCTATGAGAAATACTTCCCCAACGGCGGCGCCTCCATCTTCACCTTTGAGATCAAGGGCGGCCAGGAGGAGGCCCACAAGTTCATCGACAGCCTGGAGATCTTCTCCCTGCTGGCCAACGTGGCGGACGTGAAGAGCCTGGTCATCCACCCCGCCACCACCACCCACTCTCAGCTCTCCCCTGAGGAGCTGCTGGACCAGGGCATCAAGCCCAATACGATCCGCCTTTCCATCGGTACCGAGCACATCGACGACATTATCGCCGACCTGGACCAGGCTTTCGCGGCGGTACGGTGAGTGCACGAGTCATTTTTTAAAAGAAGAAGGGAATGGACAGATACGTGTCCATTCCCTTTTTGTATCAGTACGATTTTGTGTGTTATCCCCCACAACCCGGATGCGAGCCCGGCACAGCGAATCACGGCCGAAAGCGGAGAAAAAGCTCGTCCGGCGTATGAAAAAGCCCTGAGGCCTTTTCGCCTCAGGGCTCTTCTGAACTGGTGCGCGAGGCGGGACTTGAACCCGCACGTGCGTAATGCACACTAGAACCTGAATCTAGCGAGTCTGCCAATTCCACCACTCGCGCATATGGTCCGGGTGACAGGACTTGAACCTGCGGTCTCGTGGTCCCAAACCACGCGCGATACCAAACTTCGCTACACCCGGATCGGTCCTGTCCGTGTTGCGTTGGTGAGGACCGCCGCAACGTTGCTTATTATAAACCATTTCACTCAGGATTGCAAGAGGAAATTTCATATGTTATGATATCTTCCGAGAGGTGAGCATCTGAGATGAGAATGAGGAAAAAACCAAACCTGGGAAACCGTATGGAGCGCTGCGCCGCTCTGTTGATCCGGGAGCCGGAGGCCCGGCGGGGCCGCTGGCGGGAGCTGATGCCGGATGCCCGTGAGCTGCGTCTGGAGATCGGCTGCGGCAAGGGCCGCTTCACCGCCGAGACGGCGGCCAGGAACCCGGACTGCCTGTTCGTGGCCATCGAGCGGGTGGCCGACGCCATGATCATCGCCATGGAGCGGGCGGAGCAGATGGGGCTGACCAACGTCTACTTCATCGACGCTGACGCCGCCCGGCTGCGGGACTACTTCGCCCCCGGCGAGGTGGACCTGATCTATCTGAACTTCAGCGATCCCTGGCCCTCCAACCGGCACAGCAAGCGCCGCCTGACCCACACCGACTTTCTCATGCGCTACCGTCAGGTACTGCGGGAAGGGGGGGAGATCCACTTCAAGACCGACAACCGCGATCTCTATGAGTGGTCCCTTTTCCAGTTCCCCAAGGCGGGCTTTGCCCTGTCCCAGGTGACACGGGACCTGCATGCAAACGGCATCTGCGGTGTGATGACCGACTATGAGGAGAAATTCCACAATATGGGCACGCCCATCAACCGCTGCGTGGGGACTATGGGCCCCCTGCCGGAGGAGATGAAAAACTGGGTGGACCCATTGGACAAACCCAGGGAGCGGAGCGTGGAGGCGCCGGAGCAGGAGGATTGAATCAGAGAACTGGGACTGGCGGAAGCGACCGCCAGCCCCTTTTTTGTCCGCATCAGGCGGAAAGGGCGGAGACAGGGAAGAGACTTTGTAAAGATTGTGTAAAATCTCTGTAAGGTCTTTCGGGGCTGTCTTGAAGAGCACGAAAAGTTTTGTCATAATATCGCATAGAAAGTAAAAGGATAGAAATGAGAGCGGCGTGTGCCGCAAAAGGAGATCAAGCCATGCGACTGGAAGACATCTTTATGCTGTTCGGCGGACTTGCCCTGTTCCTCTACGGCATGAACATCATGAGCGAGGGATTGGAGATCGCCGCCGGTGACCGGCTGAAATCCATTTTGGAGAAGCTGACCTCTAACCGCGTACTGGGCATGCTGGTGGGCGCGGGCATCACCGCTGTTATCCAGAGCTCCTCGGCCACCACAGTGATGGTGGTGGGCTTCGTCAATTCAGGGCTGATGACCCTGCGCCAGGCAGTGGGCGTCATCATGGGCGCCAACATCGGCACCACCGTCACCGGGCTGCTCATCGCTCTGGACGTGGGGCTGATCGCACCGCTGCTGGCCTTTGTGGGCGTGGTGCTCATGACCATGGTGAAAAAGCAGAAGGTCAACTGCATCGGCCAGATCGTGGCCGGCCTGGGCATCCTTTTCATCGGCATGGAGCTGATGAGCTCCTCCATGTCCCCTCTGCGGGACTATGAGCCCTTCGTGCAGCTGCTCACCCGCTTCACCAATCCGGTGCTGGGCATCCTGGCCGGCGCGCTCTTCACTGCTCTGGTCCAGAGCTCCTCGGCCAGCATCGGCATTCTCCAGGCCCTGGCCCTCAGCGGCGTCATCGGCCTGGAGAACGCGGTCTTTGTCCTCTTCGGCCAGAATATCGGCACCTGCATCACCGCGTTTATCGCCTCACTGGGCGGCAACCGGGAGGCCAAGCGCGCCACCCTGATCCACCTGATGTTCAACGTTATCGGTGCTGCCATCTTTACCGCCATCTGCCTGCTGACGCCCTTTGTGGAAGTGGTGCAGAGCCTGCTGCCCGGCAGTGTGCCCGGCCAGATCGCTGCTACCCACACCGTATTCAATATCGTCACTACTCTGATACTGCTGCCCTTCGGTGACCGGCTGGCCGACCTGGCCTGCCGCCTGCTGCCTGAACGGGAGGGAAAAGACAGCCGGGATTCCAGCATGGTGTTTGTAGACGAGCACCGCATGGGTTCCACCGCTATCGCCCTGTCTGAGCTGCAGAAGCAGGAGGCCGCCATGTTTGCCCTGGCCCGGGAGAACGTGGAGCTGGCGTTCGACGCCCTCATCGGCCGGGATACCGAGAAGCTGCGTAAAGTCGCCCGGCAGGAGGAGGATATCGACCTCTATAATGCGGAGATCACCCGGGTCATCGGCCACATGGCCACCCACGAGATGTCGGAGGCCGACTCGGAGCACTTCAACCGCCTGCTCATCGTCTGCGGAAACATCGAGCGCATCGGTGACCACGCCATGAATATGGCCGAGTATCTGGAGCCGCTGAAGAAGCGCCACATCCACATGGACGATGAGACCATGCGGGAGCTGGAGAATCTGCGCATCCTGGCCACCCATGCCCTGCTGGCCATCGACTTTGAAGACGAGAACAACCGCCAGCGGGCGCTGGATACCGTAACGATCCTGGAGGCCGACAGCGATGACAAGAACCGCCAGTACCGGGCTGCCCAGATCCGCCGGATGCGCAGCGGAAACGTGGACCCCGAGCTGAGCATCCTCTACAGTGAGATCCTGACCGATATCGAGCGGATGCTGGACCACATGCTCAACATCGCCGAGGCCCTGTGCCCCGCCAATTGAACGACACAAAACAGACCGCGGCAGACGTTTACGTCCGCCGCGGTCTTGTTTTATTCCGTTTTTACTTATGTCTCATCCGCCAAAACGGAGGTCATGGTATAGGTACGGCAGTCCACCAGGCCGCGGTTGGTCAGACGCAGGTCGGGGATGCAGGCCAGGGGGATGAGGGCCATGGTCATGAAGGGGGAGGGAAGGGTGCATCCGATCCCGGTCCAGGCCCGGCCCAGAGCGTCGGCCAGAGCGGCCATCTCCTCCGGGGCGCCCTCGCCCATGAGCCCGGCGATGGGCAGCGGGATGTGGCCCAGGACCTTGCCGTCCTTCACCACGCACATGCCGCCCTGGGAGGCGATGAGGGTGTTGGCGGCCAGGGCCATGTCGGCGTCGTTGGAGCCCACCACCAGCAGATTGTGGGCGTCGTGGGCCACGGTGGAGGCCATGGCCCCGCCGGAGATGCCGAAGCCGTGGACAAAGCCCATGCCCCTGGTGCCGGTGCCCTTGTGCCGCTCAAAGACCACCGCCTTGAGGATGTCCTGGGCGGGATCGGCCTCCAGAGCGCCGTCTCTGGGGGTGAGGGTGACGATGCGCTCCACGTCGGGCACCTTGCCGCCCATGACGCCGATGGCCCGCACCCGCTGGGGTGCGTCAGAGGGGGCGGCAAAGCGGAAGTCCTCCGGCTTCACCGGGCTGAGCCGGACGGTGGAACGGGCCCAGTCGGGACAGTCCCCCTCGGGGATGGGGGCGGCGAGGGCGCCGTCCCGGGCCACCAGTACGCCGTCCACAAAGACTTTTTGGACCACAAAGTCCTTCAGGTCGGCGAAGAGCACCATGTCGGCGCATTTGCCTGGGGTGACCGAGCCCAGCTCGTGGTCCATCTGGAAGCACTGGGCGCAGTTGATAGTCACCATCTGGATGGCGGACACCGGGTCCAGACCCTCCTGCACCGCCCGGCGGAGGAGCCGGTCCAGATGGCCCTCCTCCATCAGGGTGTGGGGATGGGCATCGTCGGTGATGAGGACGGCGAAGCGCCGGTCCACCCGGTGCTCGGTCACCGAGCGGATGACCTCGTGCAGGTCCCGCCAGCCGGAGCCCTCCCGCAGCATGGCGTACATGCCCAGACGCATCTTGGCCAGGGCGTCCTCCGCCCGGGTGGACTCATGGCAGCAGCGGATGCCGGAGGCGATATAGGCGTTGAGGCCCCGGTCAGTCTCGGGCACCGAGTAGTGGCCGGTGACGGTCTTGCCCGCTTTCAGAGTCTCACCCACAATGTCGTGGGCGTGGTCGGAACCGGAGAGGATGCCGGGGTAGTTCATCATCTCGCCCAGGCCCACGGTGCGCCCGTCGGCCATGGAGGCGGCCACCTCGGCGGGGCCCACGAAGCCGCCGGTATCCTCAAAGCCGGGGACGGCGGGGACGCAGGAGGGCATGGTGAGCATGGCCTTGAGGGGGGTGGCGGCGGCGTCCTCCATCATGAACTCCACGCCACGGGGCCCCAGCACGTTGCAGATCTCGTGGGGGTCGTGGTAGACGCCGGTGGTGCCGTGGGGCAGGACGGCCCGGGCGAAGTTCCGGGGGGTCATCATGGAGGACTCAATGTGAATGTGCCCGTCCAGAAGGCCGGGCGCCAGGTAGGCGCCGCCGGCGTCGGTCACGCCGGTATCCGGTCCGATGCAGTGGGAGGCGTCAGGACCTACATAGGCGATGCGGCCCATGGCACAGGCTACGTCGGTGTGCTCCTGTAGCTCGCCGGTGCACACGTTGACCAGGGTGGCGTTGCGGATGACCAGCTCGGCCGGTGCGGAACCCTGGGCCACGGCGGCCAGGGTTCGGGTGGCCTCCCAGAGGGGAGTGCGGCAGTAGACGTTTTGCATGACAGTGCTCCTTTCCAGCATGGTGAAAGCCGCGGAGGACCGGATGGTCCCCCGCGGCTCCGGTCAGTTCAGCTTGTTCTGACGCGCCAGGTTTTCCGCCACGATGCGCTCCATGGCGTTGAGGATGTTCTCATAGCCGGTGCAGCGGCACAGGTGGCCCGAGATGAGCTTGCGCAGCTCGTCCCGGTTATACTGCTTGTTGGTGCCCACGATCTCCACCGCGGTCATGATAAGGCCGGGGGTGCAGAAGCCGCACTGGACGGCGGCCTCCTCGATAAAGGCGGTCTGGATGGGGGAGAGCTCGCCGTTGGGGCCCTTGATGCCCTCCACGGTGAGGACGCTGCGGCCGTCGGCCCAGACGCTGAGGTAGCAGCAGGAGTTGACGGCCTTTCCGTCCACCAGGACGGTGCAGGCGCCGCACTCGCCCACCTCGCAGCCCTTTTTCACGCTGGTGAGGCCCAGCCGGTCCCGCAGGGTGTCGGTCAGACACTCCCGGGTATCCACCGCCAGCTCCTCTTCTTTTCCGTTGACCTTCACATGGATGATGCTAAGCATGGATGTCACCTCCCGCAAACTGGACCGCCTGGAGGAAGGCCCGGCGGCTGATCTCCCTGGCGATCTGCAGCCGGAAGGCACGGGAGGCCCGCCAGCTGTCTCTGGGGTTGATCTCGGTGAGGACGCTCTCTCCCAGTTCCTTCACCAGTTCGGCGCTGAGGGCGCGGCCGGTGACCAGGGCCTCGGTTTTGGGGCAGCGGACCGGGGTGGGGGCCGCTACGCCGAAAGCGATGCGGATATCCTCCACCGTAGTCTGATCGGCCGAGAGCTTGAGAAGGACGGCGCAGCCCAGGGTGGAGATTTCCATGGCCTCCCGCTTGCCGTACTTGATGTAGTGGCCGCTGTAGCCCTGATAGTTTTCCGGGGCGATGCGCACGGCGGTGAGGACCTCGTCGTGCTGCCGGACGGTCCTGCCCGGGCCGGCGTACCACTCCGAGATGGGCACCCGCCGCTTCCCGTCGGGGCCCTGAAGCTCCATCACGGCGTTGAGGGCCATGAGGGAGGGGGCGCTGTCGGCGCTGGTGACGCCGTTGCACACGTTGCCGCCGATGGTGCCCATGTTGCGGATCTGGGGGCTGCCCACCTGGTCCACCGCCTGGCAGAGCATGTTGATCCGGGGACGGAGTAGGGGGGAGTTGGTGATCTCGGAGAAGGTGCAGCCCGAGCCGATGACGATGGCGCCGTCCTCCTCCACACGGATCTGCCGCAGTTCCTCCAGACCGTGGAGGCTCACCAGATGGCAGCCTGCCCGGCGGCCCTCCCGGGTCTGGATGAGCACGTCGGTGCCGCCGGCGATGAGCTGGGCTTCCGGGTCACGGCCCAGGGCGGCAACGGCGTCGGCCACGCCGGAGGCCTGATAATACCGTTCAATATCATACATACAGATGACCCTCCTTTAGTCGATGAGCCCGGCGGCGGCAAAGGCCTCCACCAGCTTCTGGGGGCTGAGGGGCAGACTGTCGATGGCCACGCCGGTGGCGTGGAGCACCGCGTTGCGGATGGCCGGCGCGCCGGGGATGGCGGGGGGCTCGCCCAGAGCCTTGTTCCCGTAGGGACCGGTGGGGTCGGGCACCTCTACAAAGGCGGCCTGCAGGTCGGGGGTATCCATGGCCGTGGGGAGCTTGTAGTCCAGCAAGTTGTTGTTCAAAGGTTTGCCCTTGGCGTCGAAGAGCAGCTCCTCGCTCAGGGCGTAGCCCAGTCCCATGCTCATGCCGCCGTGGACCTGGGCCGCGGCCAGCTGGGGATTGATGAGGGTGCCCGAGTCGTGGACGTTGACGATGTTGAGGACCTTCACCTTGCCCAGGGGGATATCCACCTCCACCTCGGCAAAGCAGCAGCCGCTGGCAAAGGTGTTGATCTTGCAGTGGGAGGTCTCCTCCGCGGTGATGTGGACCGAGCGGTCCAGGCTGTAGAAGGCCTCCACCGCCACGTCGGCCACCGGGCGGAGGACCGCTCCCGTGACGGTATCCACGATCTGGTCCTCCCGGAGGTCCAGGTTCTCCACCGGGTAACGCAGGACGTAGGCGGCGTAGTCCAGGATCTTCCGCTTGAGGGACGCGCCGGTCTTTTTCACGGCCATGCCGCTGACATAGGTCTGGCGGGAGGCGTAGGCGCCGGTGTCAAATGGAGTGATATCGGTGTCCTGGACGGTGGAAATGTGGATCTTTTCCAGGGAAATGCCGGTGGCCTCGCTGGCCATCTGGGAAAAGACGGTGTCCGCGCCCTGGCCGATCTCGGTGGCGCCCATCTGGACCTGGACCGAGCCGTCCTGATGGAGCACCATGCGGCAGGAGGCGGTCTCCAGCGAGATGGGATGTACGCCGGTCTTGTAGCAGAAGATGGACATGCCCACGCCCCGGCGGATGGGGCCGGTCTGATCCCGGTACTTCTCCCGCAGCGCGTCCCAGCCGATGATCTCACGGCCCTTTTCGATGGCGGCCTTCAAGCCGTAGCTGTTGAACTTCACGTGGGTATGGGGATCCTCATAGCCGCTCTCCATGCAGTTTTTCAGGCGGAACTCCAGCGGGTCCATGCCGATGGCACGGGCCAGATCGTCGGAGAGACACTCGGTGGCAAAGCAGGACTGGGGGATGCCGTAGCCCCGCATGGCGCCGCCCACGGCGATGTTGGTGTACACCGTGCTGGCCTCACACTCCAGGGCCTTCTCATCCCGGTAGAGCTGCTTGAAGCCGTTGATGGCGTTGGCCACGATGGCGTGGCCGTGGGAGGCATAACCGCCCTGGTTGGACAGGGCCTGGCACTTCCGGGCCACGATGCGGCCGTCGGGCCGGACGGCGCCGGAAACATGGAAGGTGATGGCGTGGCGGACCCGGGTGGAGGCGAAGGTCTCCTCACGGGAGATATCCAGCTTCACCGGGCGGCCCCCCACCTGGAGGGAGAGCCAGACATTCAGGGGCTCATAGAGCACGTCCTGCTTGTTGCCGAAGCCGCCGCCGATGTAGGGCTTGATGACCCGGATGCTGCCCCAGGGCACTCCGGTGGCCTGGCCGATGACCCGGCGGACGATGTGGGGGATCTGGGTGGAGGTGACCACGTTGATCTTCCCGTCGGCCTGCCAGGCGAAGGAGTTGGGCAGCTCGATGTGGGAGTGCTGGACGGTCTGGGTGCGGTAGGTTTTGCTGACGGTGACCAGGCCCTCCTCAGAGGCGGCGGCCTCCTCATAGCCCATATCGCCCAGCCGGAAGCCGGAGTGGGCCAGGATGTTGTCCGGCTTCTCCTCATGGACGGGGATGGCGCCGGGGGCGGTGGCCTGCTCCACCGTGACGTAGGGCTCATAGGTCTCATAATCCACCTTGATGAGGCGGGCGGCCCGGTCGGCGGCCACATTGTCCTCTGCCACGATAGCGGCGATGTCGTCGCCGTAGAACCGCACCCGGCGGTTGAGCAGTTTGCGGTCGGCCACATCCTGGTGGGCCTTTTCCACGGACCAGGGATGGCCGGGGGTGGGGAACTGGACATCGGGCACGTCGAAGCAGGTAACGATCTTGACCACGCCGGGGACGGCCAGAGCCTCCTCCAGATGGAAGGCCTTCACCACGCCGGAGGCAATGGTGCTGTGTACGACTTTGGCTACCAGAAACTCGCGGGGCTCCAGATCGGAGGTGTACTTGGCGCTGCCGGTGACCTTGTCCCGGGCGTCCACCCGGAGGACGGATTTACCAACTGCCATATGGTATCGCTCCTTTCAGAGTGGGTCTGTGAAATGGGGTGGGAAATTCGCTTTCGCTGACGGCCCGGAGGGGCCGCCGGCGAAAACGGCGGACCGGAAGGTCCGCGGCCGGGGACGGACAGCGCCGCCCCCGGCCCCATCGGCATCAGAGAACAAAGTACTTGGCAACAAAGAGGATGGCCAGCACGTACATCAGCGGGCTGATGGTGCGGCGCTTCTCGGCGCCGGAGAACATGTTGATGATCACGTAGGAGATGACGCCCATGGCAATGCCCTCGGAGATGGAGTACATGAAGGGCATGCAGATCATGCAGATAAAAGCGGGGATAGCCTGGGCGGGGTCGTTGAAGTCCACCTTCAGGATGGAGCTGACCATCAGGAAGCCCACCACGATCAGGGCGGGAGCGGTGGCGAAGGAGGGAATGGCCAGGAAGATGGGGGAGAAGAACAGGGCCAGGCCAAAGAGTGCAGCGGATACCAGGCCGGTCAGGCCGGTGCGGCCGCCCTCGGCCACGCCGGAGGCGCTTTCCACGAAGGTGGTGATGGTGGAGGTACCCAGGGCGGCGCCGGCGGTAGTGCCCACCGCGTCGGCCAGCAGGGCGCCGCGGATCCGGGGCAGCTTGCCGTCCTTATCCAGCATATCGGCCTTGGAGGCCACGCCGATGAGGGTGCCCAGAGTATCGAAGAGGTCCACAAACAGGAAGGCGAAAATGACCACCAGGAACTCGGGAGAGAATACACGGGAGAAGTCCATCTGCATCAGGGTGGGGGCGATGCTGGGCACGTGGATGCCGGCGGAGAAGTCGGGCAGCAGGCTGAAGAAAGCCGTGTTGTCCGGCACATAGAGGCCCGTGAGCTGGCAGAGGATGCCCAGAAGCCAGGTGGCCAGAATACCGATGAGGATGTTGCCCTTGACCTTCTTCACGATGAGCAGCGCGGTGATGAGCACGCCGATCAGGGTCAGAATGACGGTAATGCCCTCGGTCCGGAATGTGCCGGCCGCCAGGGAGCCCTTCATGGAGAACACGGAGATCAGGGTGGAGTCGTTATTCACTACCAGATGGGAGTTCTGCATGCCAATGAAGGCAATGAAGAGTCCGATACCGGCAGAGACTGCGTGTTTGAGCGGGGTGGGGATGGCGTTGAAGATGGCCTCGCGGACATTGGTCAGGGAGAGCAGGATAAAGATCACGCCCTCCACAAAGACGGCGGCCAGGGCCATCTGCCAGGAATAGCCCATCTGGCCCACCACGGTAAAGGCAAAGTAGGCGTTCAGGCCCATGCCTGCGGAGAGAACGAAGGGGTAGTTGGACAGCAGGGCCATCAGCACCGTGGCGATGAGGGAGGCCAGGCAGGTGGCGGTGAAGATGGCGCCCCGGTCCATGCCGGAGGCGCTGAGGATGTTGGGATTGACGGCCAGGATGTAAGCCATGGTCATAAAGGTGGTGATGCCGGCGATGACCTCGGTCTTGACATCGGTTCCCCGTTCGGTCAGGTGAAACAGTTGATCCAGGTTGCGACTCATGATAATACCTCTCTTTCTCCAATCATTGAATAACAGAAGCGGCAGGGATGAGTGCGGTGGCTGGGATGCTGCTGAAATGAACTAGAAGAGCTGGACACCGTCCACGAATTTGTGGAGGATGTCCCTGTCCTCGGACAGGTAAATGGTACGCTCCAGACGCTGCTGGAGGGGAAGGGCGCCGGCGGGATCATAGCGGCTGTCGTCGATGACCAGTACGTCGCACCGGTAGCCCGGGGCAAAGGAGCCGGCCTTGCCGAAGAAGGAGCCGCCGCCCGCCGTGCCCAGCCAGAAGGCCTCGGCGGCGGTCAGGGGCGCCAGGGAGGGGTCAAGGAGCCGCCAGCGCAGCTTGGAGACCTGGATGGCATCGGCCATGGCCCGGAAGATGGAGCAGTGGGTGCCGCCTGCCACATCGCTGCCCAGGCCCACGGGGATACCCTCCTCCAGGTAGCGCCGCACCGGGGCCACGCCGGAGGACAGGTTGGTGTTGGAGGCCGGGCAGTGGGCCACGTATACCTGCCGCTCCCGCATGAGGGCGATCTCAGCGTCGTCGCAGTAAACGCAGTGGGCCATGATGGTAGGGCAGCCCTCCCCGCCGAAGAGGCCGAAGGAGGCATAGGCGTCGCCGTAGCCTGCGGCGGAGGGGCACAGCTCCCGCACCCAGGCCACCTCGCTGGGGTTCTCAGACAGGTGGGACTGGACGGGGAGGCCGGTCTCCTGCTGGAGGCGGCCCAGCTCTTTCATCAAAGCGTCGCTGCAGGAGGGGATGAACCGGGGGGTGAGGATGGGGGTCACCCGGCGGAAACGGCCTTCCGCCGCTGCCAGCCACGCCCGGGTGTCCCGGACAGCGGCTTCAGCGCTCTCCTCCTGCAGGTCTGGAGAGCTGTTGCGGTCCATGTTCACCCGGCCAACCATGGCGGAAAGGCCCGCCTCCTCCAGCAGCTCCATGAGCAGCAGCGTGGCCGGGGTGTGGAGGGTGGCAAAGACGCACAGCCGGGTGTTGGGACCCCGCCGCACGTCCTCCACGAACCGGGTATAGGCGGCGCGGGCGTACTCCAGGTCCCGGTATTTGGCCTCCTCCGGGAAGGTGTGGGTATTCAGCCAGTCCAGCAGCTCCATGTCCATGCCCAGGCCCCGGAAGGTGTACTGAGGGGCATGAACATGGAGGTCGGTGAGTCCCGGCGTTACCAGCTTTCCGGTGCAGTCCAGCAGGGGGAGGCGGTCATAGCCCTGGGGAAGTTCCTCTGAAACACCGGCGCACCGCCCCTCCAGACAGAGCAGATAGCCGCCGGGGACCGTCTGCAGGGACTGGGGACTGCTGCTGTAACAGATATCCCCTTTCAGGATAAACGAGTCAGATTTCATAGCATCCTCCTTTCCGTGGGGCCGGTCTCCGGGCATGAGGGGTTCCCGCCCGCCACGGCCGGCCGCTGGCTCCTGCGGGACCCGGGGGAGAGCGGGGCTCCTCCGGCGGCAAAGAAAAAGCTACCGTCCCAGCCGCGCAATAAATTCCCAAGCTCCGTCCCGGGAACTTATAGCGCGGCTATTTCCGGTAGCCGGTAGAGACGCCCAACCCTATTATGGGCTTATATAAGCTCTGACTCATATGTACTTGTGAAAGTGAAAGCTTCCTCTTTCTGATTCTAGTATAATACCTAAAAAACTTTTTGTCAATCTGCTTTTTTATTATTCTTTTTCACAAAAATTGCCGTTCTTTTTCTCTGTCAGGGCCAAGCGCAGCCAATCCTGGTATTCCAGCATCTCCCGGCGGTCCGGCGTGATCTGCAGCACGTAGTTCACCCGGCCCAGCAGCCGGGTCAGATAGACCTGCGGCGGGTCGGAGACGCCCCGGCGGCGGAGGTGTTCCTCCACGCCGAACCGGCGGCAGAAGTACAGCTCCTGGCGGAGGGCCCGCCGGTATTCCACAGGGACGGCAGGGGCCTGGTTGACCACGACACCGGTGACCGTCTGCCGCCGGCCGGGATACATGAGCCTGGTCTTGCCGTCGTTGAGGAACAGGCCCAGCTCCCGCAGCCGGTCCCGGACCATACGGATGACCTGGTCCGGGTCAAAGCGGCCGGAGAAGGCCATATCGTCGCAGTAGCGGGTGTAGACGACGCCGTGCTCCCCGCACCAGCGGCCCACGGCGCGGTCAAAATCGTACAGGATGATGTTGGCGATGGCGGGGGAGGTGGGTGCCCCCTGGGGAAGGCCGTCCTGATAATAGCAGAGCATGGGCAGCAGGACCCGGAGGGGTTCCGCGTAAATGGAGGACGGAAAGGCCCGCTCCTTCACCGTGGAATAGAGGACACTGCTGAAGAAATCCCGGATGTCCAACCGGAGCAGCATGGGCGCGCCGGCGTGGGGCCGGGCGTTGCGCAGGGCGGAGCCACCGGGGCGGTAGGCCGTGGCGTGGCCTGACACCGGCATGTAGGCCAGCAGCTGCTGAGCAATACGGCGCTGGATCTGCCGGAGCACCGGGTCGGGAACGGACAGGTGCCGTTCCCCGCCGCCGCTCTTGGGGATGGACACGGTGCGGTAGTGGCGGCTGAGCCGGTTGCTGACGGCATAAAGCGTCCTGGCGGGGACGCCCAGGTCTTTTTCCAGGGAGGAGAGCTCCCGGTATACGATCATATTCTGCTCTCCTCCCTTCCTGCTGCGGAACGATACCATGTGTATGCGGAAGTGCGCCGCAGTATTTGAAGAGCACACGCAGTGTGCTGGAATACTGCAAGCAGCTTCTGCTGAGCGCAGCGAATACGGCGGGAAAACGCGTTCCGGCGGCGACTCGCCGCCGGCGCCAACAGACGTTGGGCAAAAGCTATCGTTCCTTATCTGGATGATACCACGCAGGGCTGGAAAGGGCAAGGGGGAGACGCTGACGATCAGAGGTTCCTTGGCCGCGTTATGATGTGCTGCCGCTGCGGATCGTTCTGTGAGCGGCCGCCTGGGCCGGAAAGCACATGGAGCCGGGCCCATCGGGGCCCGGCTCCATGTGCTTTCGTATGGTTTTCAGTACGCGTATATACGTTTTCTCTTATTTATGCGCTGCAGCGGCCCGGTGTGTTTTTTTCAATCTCCGCTTCCGAATCACGAAAAAGCAGACCATAGCCATGGCTGCGGCACAGCTTCCGATGGCCAGGACAGGCCACAGGAAGGGGGAGGAGATCCTCTGCCGCGACGCCTCAAGGGTAAAGCTGGTCCCGGCGGCTGTGAATACGCAGCAGCTCCCGTCCTGATCCCACTGAAGCGGTGTGCTGCCCTCCTCCGTCCGCAGAGAGAGGGAGAACTTCCGCCACTGCGCCGGAGGCGTGAAGCGGACGGTATGCGTCTGCGCGTCATTTGTTCCCGTCAGTGTGACGGACCACTGCTCCAACTCTTCTGTTTGAGCGACAGGTTCTGCCCGCAGAGCTGCGCGGCCGTCAAACACACCTTCCACCAGCAGGACCGCATGTGCGCTGTCGCGCATGGCGTCACTGGCCAGCGTGGTCAGACAGGGCGTATAGACCGCATTGATCACATGGTCGATGGTGATATGCGTCTCTCCGATATCCTCCCAGACACCGTAATATCCCTCTTTATCGGGAACTTCCGGGGCTTCACGGGTAGAGAGCGCATCGCCGTAGGAGAAATGGACGGTCTCCATGATCTCGTCTTCCACCATGTAGGTCAGGGTAAAACTGTGGAAAGGGGAGGGAACGTTTTCTTCCTGGATCAGGTCCGCATAGGCCACCGGCTCGGCCTGACCGGCATAGCTGATGCCATCCACGCCGGCCAGGGGACCTTCCACAAACCGGTTTGCGGAAATAGCGCCGTTCTCCCGGTCCCATTCGCCGGCCACAGAGCCGGTATAGCCCTCGGAGTCCTCTACTGATGTCAGACTGACGCATTGGTAGATCTCACAGCCATAGCCTGCGATGCCGCCTACGTAGCTGCCGCCCGACAGGGTGGACTTGGACCAGCAGCTCCGGATGATGGATCTGGAGGTACCGGCGATGCCGCCCACATAATCCCCATCGGTGCTTTGAATAAAGCCGTAGTTTTCGCAGCCCAGCACATAGCCCAAGTCCATGCGGCCCACTGCGCCGCCTGCCGCATCCTTTTTGGCGGTGACCGGGCCGTGGTTGACGCACTCCTGCAGGATAGCCCGGGTCTCATAGCGGAAGTCGAAGGATTTCTCACCTACCTCGGTGATATCGTCCTCCGGGTCAAAATCATGCTCGACAGCCATGGCGCCGGTAATGCCGCCCACGTTCAGGTCACCCTCCACAGCGCCCAGATTGGCGCAGCCCCGGGCCTTTCCCAGTGTGGTGCTGCTGATACGCTCCGCAGAGACGTCGCTCCACAGTTCACCGGAGTCAGTGTCTCTGGCGTCAGAGAAGGCGTCCAGAAGCAGATCGGCGATGAGCTGGAACTGATCTCCCAGGTCACGGATGTCGCCGGAGAGGGTATCGCCGGAGGCATCCATCTCATCCCGCAGCAGGTCCATCTGGTCGCTGATGCCGGTCACCGCGCTGTGGAGACCGTCCTCTGCCTGGTGAAAATCATCCCCCAGCTTGTCAAACTCCACCGGATCACGGCTGGAGAGGTCGTCAAACAGGCTGTGGATCTCGTCGGCGGTGTTGCCCAGCTCCCGGGTACCCTCCTCAAAGAGGTCCATGGCGTCGGACAGCGTGGACATGGCGTCCTCCATGCCGACGGACATGTCTGCAAACTGGGAGAGAGCGTCCCGCAGTTTCTCCATGGAGCTGTCCATGGTGTCGCAGAAGCTGGAAAACTCCCCCAGTGCCTGGACGGTACGCCGGATGCTCTGCTGTACCGCGCCCCAGTCCAGGCTGACGCTGTCCAGCGCGGCGGCGATACTCTCGACCAGCGTGGCTGCCGTGGCGGCGGCGGCGTCAAAACTGTCCCTGAGCAGGTAGAGGCAGGCGGTCAGATAGCCGGGGAGCTCACTGGGGTCCCATTCCCCCTCCTCCAGAAGGCGGCATAATTCCTCCACGGCCTCACTGCAGTCATCCAGGGCGGCAGAGAGGTCCTGTGCCCCTCCTTTGAGTATCTGCAGGGCCCGCTCGGCCGCTTCCTGATCCTCCACGACCAGGGCGTTGGACAGGCCCCTGGCGGCCTGCCGGATGTCTTCAAAAGCGCTGCGGGCCTGCCGGAGTCCGCTGCGAAAGCGGTCTGTGGCCTCGGACAGGGTGTCCAGCCCGTCCGCTCCGCGCCCCATGGCTGCGGACATCTGGTCCAGGCTGTCCTCCAGCACGTCCATCCCGTCAGCCATGGTGTCCAGGATATCTTCGGCGTTGGAGGTGATCTCCCCCAGCTGGTCCAGGGTATCCGCCAATGTGTTGGAGGCGTCGTTGACAGTGTCGATGCTGCTGTCGGCCCAGGTGCTCATGATATCAGCCAGGTCGGAGGCGCTGTCTGTGGCGGACCGGGTGTAGTCGGAGAGCCGGTCCAGCCGGTCTGAAAGGGTGTTCTTACTGCCTTCCGTGTGGTCGAGGGCGTCATCCACCATGCTGCTGAGGCGGTCCAGCTCATCCTTCAGTTCATCAATGGTATCCGGGCTGAAAATGAGCCGGATATCGGGGGCGATCTGCCCGGCGATCCCCCCTACGTCCTTGCGTCCCTTCACGATCCCGGTATTCACACAGTTTTCCAGGTATCCGGAAGAACGGCCCGCCACACCGCCTACATTGTAGCCCACATGGGGATAGCCGATAGTGCCTGTGTTCCGGCAGCTGCGCACCACGCCGTTGGAAAAGCCCGCGATCCCGCCAGTGTCCGTGGTGGTGTCCAGGACCTCCTCACGGTTCAGGCTGCTGAAACCGTCCTCCAGGCTCTGTTCTTTTTCCTGGTGTACGGTATTGACCGCGCTTTTGTTGGTACAGCCGGTGATGGTGCCGGCGTTATGCCCGGCGATGCCGCCGGTGCCTGTCCCGCCGGTGACGGAGCCCTCTGCCGTACAGCGGTAAATGGAGCCCGCGGCCTCATTGATGCCGGCGATCCCGCCCACCTGGCGCTTGCCTTCCACGGTACCCTGAAAGGAGCAGTCCAGAAGCGTCCCCTTGTTGCTCCCTGCAATGCCGCCCACGCAGGTCTGCTCTCCCACTGCGGACACAGTACCGGCCACATGGAGGTCACGGACCACCGCGCCCTCCTGAATATAGCGGAACAGTCCCTGGTAAGAGGCTCCCGACTGCAGGGACAGACCGGAAATGGTGTGGCCGTTGCCCTCAAAGGTGCCGCCGAAGGTGGGAATGGGGGAAAGATCTGTACCACTCAGGTCAATGTCCGCCTCCAGCGTCACGGTCTTTCCCCGTGACCAGGTGTCCAGTGTACAGTTTTGGGCGAGGCGGATCAGATCCTCTGCGCTTCGGATGGAAATGACCGGACTTTCCGCGGCCAGCGCGGCATACGGCAGGACCAGGGACAAGATCAGCAGGAAGGCGAGGGCTGCGGACAACAGCCGGATACTGCGTTTATGCGTTTTCATCTTTCCTGTCCCTCCTCTTCCTGCCGGAGCGGCGAGGCCCGGCGGACATTGACCACTGCCGTCACGTCGCCCTCCAGAACGCCGTGGACCTCCACGTCGATCCTGCCGGAGATGGTGCCCCTGACTCTGCCGTCCAGGTAAACTTTTCCGCTGGCACTGGAGGTCTGGGTCAGCGCCGGATATTTGATGTTGAATGCCGTCCGTTCGACGATGGCATCACCCAGCAGCAAGATCTCCGGCAGCACGCCCATCACCAGTATCATGGAGATGATGGTGCCCCGGCCAATGCAGTCGCCCACGCCGTAGATGGAGGTGTCGGACGTCAATTTGGCAATCAATGTGCCGGCGCATGCCATGATGGTGCCGGAAGTAAGTACCGTTGGGAAGGCCAGATTCAGTGTCTCGATCATGGCCTCCCGGGGCGGCATGGTCCGCTTGAGCTCCTGATAGCGGGAAGAGATGACGATGGCATAGTCGATATTGGCGCCCATCTGGATGGAACTGACCACCAGGTAGCTCATAAAGAAGATGTAAGTGCCCCGGATGGCGGGTACGGCGAAATTGATCCAGATGCTGCCCTGGATGACCAGGATCAGCAGGATGGGAAGGCCCACCGACTGGAAGGTGAACAGCAGCACGATGATTACGAACAGGATGGACAGCACGCTGATGAGCACGTTGTCATTGACGAAGGAGGCGGCCAGGTCGTAGTCGCTGGTGGAGTCGCCGGTGATGTAAAAAGTGCCGGGCGCATAGTACCGGCCCACGACCTCATGGAGATGGTCCAGAAAGGCGAAGGTCTCTTCACCCTCCTCCGGCAGGTCCACCTTCAGGACCATTCGGGAATAATCCGCACCCTGAAGCTGGGCCAGTGCGTCGGTGATCTGCCCGTGCATGTCGTCCAGGTCTGCCTGGTCCTCACTGTCCAAAGTGACGTAGCCCTCGTCCACCCGGTCATAGAGAAACAGGAACATATCCAGGATAGAGACACTGTAGTTATCGATGTTGTTGACGATGCGGCCGTATTCCTCCAGATCGGCGGCGTAGGCGGTATAGAGCAGGCGGACCATCTCAATATCCATATCTACCAGCTCGGAGAACTGACGGGGCGTCAGCCGGTCGGTGAGCACGTAGTCCTCGTCCTCAATCTCCACGTTGGCCAGGCCTGCGGCCGTATCCACCTCGTCCAGCGCTTCCAGGGCGGCCAGCAGGCGGCCCTCGGCGGCATAATCACCGGCTGGGACAATGACCGCCATGACGTTCTGAGTGCCGAAGCGGGCGTCAATGGCGTCTTGCTGCAATTTGGAATCGCTCTGCTTCTCTGTTTTGATCAGACTGGATCCGTAACCGTAGGGACACTGGCTGGACAGGAAAAAGGCGCCTACCAGCACACAGGCAAAAATGGGTGGTACGAGCCATTTCAGCTTGGTAACAAACCGTCCCCAGATGGTGATCTTCGGCACGAAGTTTCGGTGGTGGGTCCGGTCAATAAGCCTGCTGAAAAGCATCAAAAGCCCCGGCATCAGGGTAAATACCGTCAGGATGCTGAACAGGATGGACTTGATGAGCACCATACCCATGTCGAAGCCAATGCGGAATTCCATGAACATCATGGCTGCCAAACCGGCCAGCGTAGTCAGACAGCTGGAGGAGATCTCAGGGATGGCCTTGCTCAGCGCCAGAATACAGGCCTCCCGGGCGGGAGCATGCTCCCGTTCCTCGCTGAAGCGGTGGCAGAGGATGATGGCGTAGTCGATGGCCAGAGCCAGTTGCAGCACCGGGGCAATCGAGTTGGAGACAAAGGAAATCTCCCCGAAGATGAAGTTGGTACCCATGTTCAGCAGCATGGCTGAGAGGAACGTCAGCAGCATCACCGGGACCTCACCGTAAGTCTTGGAGGTCAACAGCAGCACCGGGACAATGACCACTGCGGCAATGCCCATGATGACCTGCGTCTCCGATGCCAGGGTGGCAGACTGGCTCTCACCCACCGTGCTGGAGATGGAGACGTCATAACCGGACAGAGTCTCCCTGAGCGCCTCCATGGCGGCAAGACTGACGGGGTCATCCTCCTCGCCCTCGAAGGTCACGTCGAACAGGGCGGCGGACTCGCGGTAGTGGTCGGAGCGGTCCTCCGCGTCATCTTCGTCCCCGAAGTCCACGGCGGAGACGCCCTCAATCGACTCCAGCGCATCTACCAGCGGCAGGGCCTGGTCATACGGGATGTTGGATACCATCACCCGGGCTGTGCCAAAGGTTGTGAACTGGTCCTCCATCACGCTCAGACCCTGGCGGGTCTCCGTGTCCTCAGCCAGATAGTCGGTGATATCGTTGTTAACGGTCACCCAGTTCCGGGAAAACAGGGAAAAGAGGATGGCCGCACTATAGATCAGGAAAAACAGGTTCCTTTTATCTACGATCCATGTGGCCAAGTGAACAAAGAAACCGGGTTTTTGCTTGGTTTGCTTCATATAGATTCCTCCGCGCAATGGTTCACAGGCATTCGTCCGTATGACCGCTTAAAACACCCTCAATGGGAAAGTCTCCCTTCTCTGTGTGGAGTACCGCCCGCAGGCCGGCTTCTGAAAGCGTACCCTTCAGGACCCCGGGGACCTCACTTACCGCTGTCCGCAGGGCGCCGGTCATCTGAAATGCATATTCCGGTATGAAACTGCCGGTGAACAGGTTCTCACCGCCCAGAAGCTCCAGTATGATGCGTCCGCCCTGAAGATGGATCTCCGCCGTCCCTTTTTTGACGCCCATGGGGCTTTGCATCCGGATCCGGTAGACATTATCCTGCATATACAAAATTCCTCCTGTCCATGATGCACTGACTATACGCCGGAGCATCCGGAAAATACAATCCGTAACTTCCGCCGAATGTGTAAAACTACACATTTGGGAGGGATTGTGCAGTCTTTTCAAACGGAGGATTTCCAACAGATCCCTGAAGTTTGTGTAGTGATTTTTCCGGGAGGCTGTGGTATATTGGGAAAAAGGTGGTGGTGGATACGAAGCAGGAAGAGCTGTCTTACAACCGGAAAAAACAGATGGCGGAGTCCCTGAAAAAGCTGATGGCGCGCAAGCCACTGCAGAAGATCACCATTCAGGAGATCGCCGACGACTGCGGTATGAACCGGCACACCTTCTATTACCATTTTAAAGACATTTATGATCTGCTGGCCTGGATGTTTCAGGAGGAAGCCCTGTCCCTGATCCGCAGGAGCGACAACTGCCTTACCTGGCAGGATGGGTTCCAGCTGTTTCTCCGTACCATCCGGGAAAACAAAGCGGTGTGTAAATGCGCCCTGGACAGTTTGGGACAGGAGGCGCTGCGGAATATGTTCTATCAGGAGGTCACGCACCTGATGGACCTGTTCCTGGCCGATGTAAAGGGCAAGCACCAGATCTCGGAGGAATACCAGAGCTTTCTGGGCAATTTTTATATTGCGGCCCTCAGCGGCATCGTTATGGAGTGGGTCCGCCGGGATATGGACCTCTCTGAAGAGACCATGATGACCTACCTGAGGCTGACGTTGGAAAACCAGATCGAAGAGGCGTTCCTGCGGGCAGAGCGGGAGGGGCTTTGAAAGAGAGGGAGAAGAATGGCGCACAAGATCATTTCCATCGGCCGGCAGTTTGGCAGCGGCGGACACGAGATCGGGGCGGAGACCGCCCGCCGGCTGGACGTGAAGTGTTATGACAAGGAACTGATCGCCTTGGCGGCGGCACACGGGGAACTGAATCACGAAAAGCTGACGGGCTTCGATGAAAAGCAGGAAAATCCATGGCTGTATGAGGCGGTCTACGAAGGGAATCACCACGTTCCCAAGGGCCGGTCCTTTTCGGCAGTCTTGTATCAGCTGCAAAGTGAGGTCATTCGGGCCATCGCCCAACGGGAGGACGCTGTCATCGTCGGCCGGTGTGCCGATCAGATCCTCCAGGAGGCCGGCGGTGTAAAGCTGCTGACGGTGTTTATCGCCGCGCCCTTCAGGGACCGTGTGGAGCGGAAAATGAAACTGGAGGGCCTGGACCGGAAGAAGGCGGAGGCGCTGGTCAGGAAGGCGGATAAACAGCGGGAGCTGTATTATCATTCTTATACAGGGTTGGAGTGGGGAAGACCGGATGGTTTCGACCTGTATTTTGACTCCCATGAGCAGAACAGGGAGGAGATCATCCAGGAAATTATGAGTGCTTATGCTGCTTTGGACTGAGCTGTGCCCGCAGGCGTTCCGGAAATACCTTGTCTGTTTGCACATGCGCGCTTCAAAAGCTTACAAGGCGGACTGGAGCAGAGAAAGCAAATGTGCACAGCCTGCGCAACACCTGTGTAATTCTGTGATGCCGGAACGATGCTCTCTTTCATAAAGGGTCAAACAACAAAAAAAGTCCTGAAACCTATGAGGTTTCAGGACTTTTTTGGCAGCGGGTGAAGGATTCGAATCGCCTGTGCGTGATTTTAAACCGTGTTATCTGATGCCGCCGAATGCCGCAAAGTGCTGCGGCACAAAGGGTTTGAGATTTCATTGTTTTAAGTGCTGTTAGAGCGTGTTGGCCGGTTTTACCGTGGTAAGGGTCAGAATAAGGGTCAAAATAAGGGTCTGCTTGTACTTTGCGCCGTGCATGTCAGCTCCTTTGCAAGGCCGCTTTTCCCTTTGGTCGTGCATGAGCGGAGGGCGGCAGACGCTTGCCTGCTGCCCTCCGTTTTACAGTTGGGGCAGCTTCGGATTATTCGCCCAGGAAGCGATACAGGAACGTCACGATCTGGGCCCGGGTGCAGTCATTGTTGGGGGAGAAGGTGGTGGCGGTGGTTCCGACCGTGATCCCCTTCTCCAAGGCCCACAGGACGGCCTTGTAATAATACGCATCGCTCTTTACATCTGTGAAAGGATTACGGGTCGATGCGGGCTCGGGAGAGCCGGCAGCACGCCACAGGAATGTGACGGCCTGGGCGCGGGTGCAGCTTGCATTGGGAGAGAATGTGGTCTCGGTGGTGCCCTTTGTGACACCATTGCGTACCGTCCAAGTCACCGCGTCCGCATAGTAGGCATTGGCGGGAACATCGGTAAAGGTTACGATGTCACTCAGCGGCAAAAGTTTGGCCTCGATGGTGACTGCGGTGCCAGGCATCGTGAAGCTGTATTTGTTGTTGCCAAGAGGCGTCACAGGGATGTTATTACCCTTTTTGTCCGTCACTGTGACGGTCTGCACACCATAACCATCATCCAAGGTGACAGTGACCGTAACGGTCTGGCCTTCAGATGCGTTGGAGGGGCTGACAGAAATGCTGCCGTTCTTCGGCTGCTCCGGTACAGTTACCGGATTGGAGGTGCTGCCACCGGAAGAACTGACACGTACCTCCTATTACAATAAGTTTTGGAAGGAAGCCCAGCATCCAGCTGGGCTTCCTTCCATCTCGTGCCTCAGCTACAATTAGGGGAGCAACTGGCTGACCAGTGCCTCCTTGGGCTCCCATGTCCGCAGAAAAGACTGTCAGCCATATTGTACCATTTTGGGGGTTATATTGCACACCTTTGTTCTGTGCGGTATTGCCCTAAAAAAGATTTACCGTCAGAAAAGAGGGATATCCTCCGTTTCATTCGTATCGGGGTTTCCACCGGAACTGCCGCTGGAACTGCCGCCGGAACTGCCGCTGGAACTGCCGCCGGAACTGCCGCTGGAACTGCCGCTGGAACTGCCGCCGGAACTGCCGCTGGAACTGCCGCTGGAACTGCCGCCGGAACTGCCGCCGGAACCGCCGCCGGAACCGCCGCTGCCGGAATTATCATCGTTCCCCGGGAGAGGCTTTTCCGCTTCCTGCGCCCCCGCAAGACCAACCTCGGCCACACGTTGAGCAAACTCGTACTCATCCGCGGTAAACACCCCGGCTTTGATCAACTTATCCGCCAGCGTTTCTGTTCCACCCTTTACCTTTACGCCCAATGTCAGCCAGGACAGTTCCGCGGCATCGCCTCTGGTAAAATGGTCACCGCTGTCCCAGCCAGAGGGCAAAAGCCCTATCTGTTCCGCAAAGGCCTTCGCCTCATCCCAGGCGAAATCTTCTCCTCTCTGGTAGCCGAGGACCCGCAGCATGAAAACAATATATTGTGCCTGGGTCGTCAGCTGTCCGGTGCCGAACGTTGTTACGTTGATGCCGCTGGTGATCCAATTTGCATAGGCATAGCCCACATAGGGAGCGACCCAGTTTGGCACGTCAGCGAAAGGATACTGATAGTTTTTTTCTAACGCTTCTTTTTCCGCCCCCAGAAAACGGACCACAAGTGTGATTGCCTGCTCCCGGGGAAGATCCTTCTCTAATTCGTATCCCGCGTTGGTCCCCTGAAACAGTCCCAATTCATGGAGGGCATCAGCATAGTTATCCTGGGTATTCTCTGCCGCCAGTGCGGTGGTACCCATCCCCAATAAGCCGACAGCCAGAACAGCACAAAGGATTTTTTTCCAGAAGCTCATAGATCATTCTCCTTTTCTTTGTTAATGCAGGCTATTGAAATAGGCGGCAGCCGCATCTCCATACCGCATCAGCGCTTCTGAAAGCGGCTTCAGCGCGCTGCTGCCCTGCTGACGAGCTGCGTAGGCAAAATCTGATATGGCAAATTTCAGAACGGAACTGTACGCATAGGTAACGGTATTGTTCTCCGTATTCCTGTATCCCACCCTAACCTGCGCATAGTAGGGTTTTCGCAGTTCCTTTGCCACAATATCCTGAATAGAGCCGGAATATATGGCGCCGTCCAGAGTCATGGCAGCGGTCTTGAGTTCATTTGCTTCCCGACGGGTCTCCCAGTCTGTCACGCCAGAAAACTCGTCGTCATATAGCAGCACCACGCTGTCAATGACCGCCCCATCCCGCTGTGCCACAGACACTTTGTAATTGAGCCATACCGCACTCTCCAGCGTCAGGCTGACCGATGAGAATTTCACTTCTTCAGAATCCGTGCCGTATTTCGTCTTTCCATCGGTAAGGGAGACATTCTTGCTCGTCCCCAACGCCTTCTGCGCACTGGTTAGAGAACCGTTGGCCAAGTTATCCGTTCGGTACCCAAAATAGCTCTGCGCGGCAGCACCGTAATTGAGCATATCCACCGCAAGTGTTTTAAATTCGGCGGAATAGCCGGCAGCGTTCAGGACTGCCATGGCACACTTTGCAACGCTGTACTCCAGCGGATCGCTGTAAAAATACCGACCGTCTATGAGAACATAGACAACAGAGTAGATGGTATCGTTCATCTGCTTGGCTGGTATGTCGTCGTAGGTAAAGACATGGTAACCGGTATTGTCCTCATAGCGGTAGAGGTCAGAATTCACGCCATCCTTTTCGATCTGCAGCTGCGGATCATCCTCCACTGTATAGCTCTGGGGTTCGGTAGTCCAGAACAGAGAACCCACAGTATAGGGGATGACGACATCCTCCGGCACCACAACGGTGGCTTTGTAGTTGAGGGCAATATTGTCGGTCAGGGTCATACTGGCGGCACGATAGGCAGCCGTGCAGCTGATCTCGCTGCGTGCCACCGTCAGTTTTCCGACGACCGGCGCGCTCTTGTCAAAGGAAATCGTTACGGTGTACTCGCCGTCCGCCAAGGCTGACACCCCATCCTGCGTCAGAATCAACGCGGCAGAACCGTCGATTGAGACGCTCCCTGTGCGGTATTGTTCGGGCGACAGCGCAATTTCGCCAACCTTGACTGCCGTTACGGAATTGTCGTACATGGTCAGCATAAATTCCGCCGTTTCCTGGGTGTATGGATCAAAGGTCTCCGTTTTCGTTATCAGCACCGCGTTGCTGGTGGGCAGCGGGGCAACTGTAATCGCTACCGTGACAGCATCCGGCGTTGACACATTCCCTGTGCTGCCGCGCACCGTCAGCGTCACGATCTTTCCCGCGTCCTCCGCGGCCGGGGTGTAGGTCAGTTGGTTCCCTTCCAGATTCAGGGTCCCTGTCCCGTCGGTCATCTCCGCCAGGGCGGCAAATTCTTCGGGCAGCCCGCCTTCCCCGTACTGGAACCAGGCAGAAACATTCTGCACCTCATAGCTCACCGCGGACCTTGTTCCGTCCAGCGATGCGGGCGCAGCAGTTCCTTTCTGCCCGGTGGCATCCGCTTTTACGTGCAGCGGGAAAGTCGAGAGCCGGATCGTATAGGTTTTCTCGACCACCGGGGCCGCGCTGCGAATGGTAAATTGCCAAATGGTGCTGTCAGCCTCAGACCGCTGCGGATAGCCCGCCGTACTGGTGGAGGTCATCGGCGTCACGACGATATTATCCGCTGTGACGGCGCTGAGATCCGCACCATAGGGGAAATAGGCGAGGAAGGTTCCGTCTTCCTGCAGGCTGGCGGCATAACCGTCCACATAGACCGAGGCCACTGCGGTAGACAGGTCCGTCTGCCAACCGGCGTAGAGGGTCAAATCGCCGACGGAGCCTGCCGGGATCTCCTTTACGGGATCGCCTGTGCAGTCCTCGTCCACGTACCAACCGGCGAACTGGTAATCCGCCTTTTCCGGCGCAGGCAGCGTGACCGTGTCAGACTTTACGTTATAAGTCGATACGGCCCATTCCGGAAACGTGCCGCCATCAAGTTGATAGCTGATCGTGTAGTCCCTGGTCAATTCTTCCACGAACATCGCCACATCCACAACACCGTAGCCGTAGCTGGTGTCGTAACCCTCTGCGCCCTTGTCCACGGCGCTGGCCTGCAGCAGGGTGAAAACGCCATCCGCTGTGATGTCCTTGTCATAGCCCAGAGCCAGAGCGGCCATTCCGGTGATGACCGGCGCGGCGAAGGAGGTTCCCCGGTTGGATGAAGCGGTAATGTCCAGTTTATAGCCGCTGTTATCGGTATTACTGAGGCTTGCCACGCCGTCGCCCGGCGCTGTAAAGTCAACAGATGTATTCCACTGGGAAAAGCTGGAGACTTCCAGGCCTTTATCCACTGATCCGACGCCAATGACGCCGGGATAGGCGGCGGGATACTGCGTCACGGCGTTGCCGCCGTTGCCGACGGCCGCCACAACGACCGCGCCGGAAGCGACCGCTTCCGCAACCGCGTCCCGCAGCGCTGTCGAGGAATTCGAGGTTCCCAGGCTCAGGTTGATAACCTGGCAGCCGTCCTTAACCGCCTGCTTAATGGCGGCTACGACTGCGTCTGTCGTTGTGGTCTTGGTTGAAAAGATGCGGTACGCGTGAAGCTCGACATCCGGCGCAATGCCGGCGATACCGCGGCTGTTGTTTGTCTGCGCCGCCACGATACCCGCGGAAAAGGTGCCGTGTCCGTAGGTATCCTGATAATATGCAAGCCCGTCCTGGTTAAAATTCGCTCCGCTGATATTGTTGGCGTTTACGTCTTCGTGTTCAATATTGATGCCGGAGTCCACGAAGCCTACCTTTACACCACTGCCGGTCAAACTCTGCCGATATGCTTCATATGCGTTGATCGTCTGCAGATTCCACTGGTAGCCGGCGTAATAGGGATCGTTGGGCACAGCAGAATCGTCGGAGAGAGAGTCCCCATCTGCGGGTCTCCCGGCCTCATTTTCGGTGAAGAGCTCCACCAGATAGTTTGGCTCGATATACTCCACCAGCTCTTCCGGGATATCACGAGCTTCTTCCAAACTGTCCACTACGATGAGGCCGCTTTCAGAGCTGCTGTCCCCGCCGCCAAGTACATACAAGCTCTGCTGCGGTATCTCGTCTTTCAGTTTGACAATATATCCATCATATTCCAGATCGGTCGACTCGTCCCCGGACAGCGCGTATGCGTTTGGGATCACCATGCATAAGCTCAGGACAAGAGCCATCCCCGCACGGATCTTCTTATGTATCATGACGCGGCTCTCCTTTCCGGTTATTTATTTTGATACGGCAATCACAGGTGGGATAAAATCCCACCTGTGATTGCACGCGTTTCCTCTGCGGCACAGGAATCAGTTGTTGCTTCCGGCCTTGTAAATGCGCTGGATGATGTGTTCGACAAAGCGCTTCAGCAAAGCGGAAACTTCGCCTCTTGTGGCCAAACCGGAAGGATCGAAAGACCCGTCCTCTCTGCCCTGGAGCAGGCCGCAGTCGGTCGCCCAAGAGCAGGGATCAATCGCCCATTCGGAGATTTGCGTTTGGTCGGTGTAACGGGAGAGATTGCCGCTGCTTGTCGTTTCCTCACCCATGAGTCGGGCGAAATGATAGAGGATCTTCGCCATTTGTTCCCGCGTGACCGGGTTGTTGGGTCTGAAGCTGCCGTCGCCGTAACCGGAGACAATGCCGTTATCCGCCGCCCACTCCACATAGGCGCTGCACCAGGAATTTTTCTGCACATCGCGGAATCTGGAGCCGTCATAATTCGCCGTATCCACATTTGCCATCCGTCCCAGGACCGTTACAAACATGGCTCTCGTCATCGTCAGATTGGGAGAGAACACATTTTCGCCAGTTCCTTTGAACAGTTCGCGGGCGGTGACAAAGTCGATATACGTCTTTGCCCAGTGGCTGTCAATGTCGCTGAAGTGCTTGGCGTTGTTGACCAGAGCATAGTCGCCGGGTTCCAAAGCCAGATAGAGGACTTTTTCATTCTCTACCATACACCAGGGGACAATATAGGTGCTGCCGTCTGCTGTGGTGCAGCTGACCACGATACCATCGTCTGCGATGCTCAAATCGCTCGGCACGCTCAGAAGCAGGCTATTGACCGAATCACCGCTCTCCAGCGTTCTCTGGGGGATGATGACGATGTACTTCTCGTTTTCGATCACCACGTCATCCGCCTGGTTCTTTTTGATGATCTCGGCCTCTTCCTTCTCGGTGAAGGTTTCACCGCTGATGATGCTTCCGAGGCTGCTGCCGCCGCCTCCTCCGGAGGACGAAACCGCTATGACCAGCGCGGCTTTATAACGGGCAGGATCGGCCGCGTCACGGACGACCACTTGGTACTGCCGTCCGTTGGTAAGTCCTGAGAAGTAGTTTGTGCTCTTCCAGTCGATCAGTTCGTTCTGGTCAATGAAGCTGCTGATGTCGGAGTTCTCGATCGCCGTGAGCTGCTTCTCCGCCTCATCCACAGCCTTCTGCGCCGCCTTATATTCCTCGGATTCGGTATCCGTGATGGAATCACGTGCCTCCTTGGCACTGTCAAGATCCTTTTGAGCCTGTGCGACCGCCGCATCCTTCGCCGCCTTGGCGTTGTCGTTTGCTGCGGTTCTGGACTCTTTGATGAGTGTAGCGATATCATCGTAGCCCGTCATCTCAGTGCCGTTCACAGAGAATACAATGTACTCATACTGCTCCGCGCCGGTAGCATTCACCGTAATACTGCTGGAAGTCGTGGTCGTGGTGAAGTTCACGCTGTGGTCATTGACGGTCAGTTTGCGGATTAGATAGTCCTCCTCTGTGCTTTCGGCCGGGTTGGGCGTATCCACCGCGTCTCTGACATAGAGGCAGTAAACGCCGGGGGCGAGATCCTCAAAGCTGACGCCGCCCAATTCCGTGCTCTTCCAGTTCAGTCCATCGGCAAAGGCTCCGAATCCGTCGGTCTTTCCATTGTAGTTCTCCGCGGACGGGATCAGTGCAAGCTGATAGACATTGTGGATGCCGCCGGCGTCAATGCTGTCATAGCTTCCGCCCATCAGCTTGGAGGCATCAATGGAAATGCTGCCGTTGTCCTTGGCATTGTTTATGGCTGCGTTGACAGTGATGGCATCATTCTGCGCCATCAGGGAAATGCCTTCGATCTCCATTGTGGCATCCTGCTCGTTCCCCGCGCCATCCACAGCGGTCAGCTTGTAGGAGCCGTTGTACAGCACCTGGATGGAGCCCTTCATGACGTCAGCGTTGTCGGCTGTAGCGATCACATAGTCGTCCAACTTAATTTGGGCCAGTCCGGCGCTGCTGCTCTCGCCCTTGGTGGCGGAATAGGTAATGCTGGGCGCCGAAAGGACGCTCTCCGCCTCCACATAACCCAGTCTGATGCTGGGCAGGTCGCTGTTGAGCCGGTTCATCAGGAAGATCTCATTGGCGTACTTTCCATCCGATTCCGCAGTCAGCTTATAGACGCCATTCTGTACAACGGGATACAGCGTCGTCTTGGGTTCCGCATCCCCGATTTGCACAGGCTCGACCTTCTCCCACACGCCGCGGGTCTCAACGGAAACGCTGCTCGCCGGAACGACCGTGGTCGCGTCCGCCGGAGTGTCCGTAATCTCCGGGTCACCGACGAGATTACCCTTTCCATCAACGGTGGTGACCGTCGTTCGCAGGACCCAGGTGGTCGGCACAGGGGCTTCCTCAGTGTCTTCCCCGGTTTCACCCGGGATCTCCACCAGCTCATAGGTGGTAGTGACCGTGGTTGTCGTGACCTGATAGTACTCGAGTGTGGTCTCCGCATCCACGGAGTCGCTGCCAATCTTCGTCGAGACATCCAGATAGGCGAACTGGTCCTTTTTGAGCATGGCGTCATCCGCAACCGCCGTAATGGGTTTATTGCCGCTGTCCAGATAGACCCAGTTCCTTTCCATGACCAGAGGCTCATCCGTAGCCGACACAGTGCTGTTGAACCAGTCTACCATGATCGTGCGGCTGGAGGTATTGCCCGTAGTGTCCGTGGCACTGACTGCGAAGGTACCGTTTCTCTTCACCACCACGTCAAACTGACGGAAATTGTCGTTTGGCGCGCTGTAATTGGCCGTAGCCGCATTGCTGCTGCCGGGGTCGAGCGTGGCCTGGGCCAGGCCGTTCTCGTCCACGATATAAACGGTGACGGAGAAGCCATCGGGATATTTCGCAGGATCCAGGCTCGCCGTCTCAGGCATGATACGGCTGAAATAGATCTGCGGAGCTTCTCCGCCGACGTCAGGCATAATCGGCAGATTGCCGGCAAAATGCTCCACCATGTAGTCAAAGACGGCGCTGTCGCTGTTCACCCTGACCGTGACCCTGCGGGTCTTGTTGGCGGGGTTGCTGCCCAGGTTGATGGTGGCATAGCTGTCCTCGCCCTTGCCGCCTGTGGCGGTGAGGTTCTGCGTCTCCACGTCTTCGTCATTGCAGCTCACCTGGATGCTTCCGTCGAAATAGAGGTCGATGGTCTCAGCCAGGGTGTCGAAGGTGAAGGACGTGTTGCACATTTTTGCATTGGACGTATCACCCAGGTAGGGGACGGTGGTTTCTTCGCCGCTGCCCCACTGGGCCACAGCGCTCGGGAATACCCAGGCTCCGGATTCGTCCGTCTCGGGATCGATCTGCTGACCCCTGGCGTTATACCAGGTGAAGCGGCCGTTGTCCTTGAAAATATTGACGCCGCTGCCGGCCTCAGTGACCGTGTAGGAGATGTCCACCCAGGCATTGGTGTTCTTGTCCGCTACGCGGATGATACCGCTGCCCTCGTCGGAGGGGCTGAGAACCAGGTAGCCGTCCGCGCCGGTGCCGCTGGAGCCCATGTTGTAATACAGAATGCCCATGTGGCTCTCATTGGTCGCCTGTGCCTGACAGTTAAGCTCGTTGACCTCGATCACGGGCACGGTCTGCTCCGTGGTAGTGACGGGCAGCGCCAGGCGCATGGTGGTGCCCAGCGGGATGGTCAGCTTCTTGGGAGCGGAGAAGAAGCTGGTGGGCTCCAGAGAATCGTAGACGGCATTGTTGTCCGGCACATACTCATTGTCGAAAGCGGAGACAAGCAGGCCGTCGGCAGACAGGGAGCTGATGGAGGTATTGATGTCGAACACGGATACCACCAGATTCAAGCTGCCAGTGGCAGTTGCCAGGCAATAGGCGTCCTTGGGTACCAGAATGGTACCGGAGACGGTACGTTCGTTGCCTGCCTTCAAATCTCCGCCATCTTCACCGACCAGACGGAGGATACCGTTTTGCTTGTCATCGTCAGCGGATGCGGCTTCGATAGGAGTTTGATTGCTGATCTCAAAGCTGCTGTTGGTGATGTCCAGAGGCGAGTAGACCGCCTTCTGATAGTCGGTGTCGCCTTCCTTGACCTCCTCCATGGTCCGTCCGCTCTGATAGGCGAACTGGATGTACGGAGCCACGGCGTTTGCCGCACCGCGGTTGGTGACCTTCATATCCACCCCGATCTTGACCATCTGCTCACTGCCGACGGTCTCGACACCCAGGGTGCTGAACTTCAGGTCTTCCACAGCCAGCTCAGGCTTGTTCTCGATTTTCCGGGTAACACCGCCGTCCAGAGAGCTGTATTCGAGGGGAGAATCGACATATTCAGTGTCTTCGCTCACGGTGAAGTAGATCTCGCGTCCCACGAGATTTTCCGGCAGCGCTTTGGTATAATCGCCGGTGCTCAACTGGGTGGTTACCGTCTGACCCACCGCGATGTTTTCGGTGATCTCCCACGTAAAGAGCTCTTCGCCAAAACCTTTGCCGCTTTGATCAGAGATGCACAGCTTCACAGTGATGGGATTTGCCTCGGAACCAAGCAGCGAGACGTCGCCGGTGTTTTTGAAGGACACCACGGGACGCAGCCGCGCGCCGGTCACAAAGTTGGGAGACTCGAAGGTAATGCTGGCCTCGCCCACACTCTTTTCACCTACGCCGAAGGACAGGACGTAGATGCCGGTGGTGGTGTCCATAGTACCGTCATCCTTGTACTTGCTGGTGACGATCTTTGTGCCCTTTTCGCCGTAGAACTCAGTTTCCTCCAGCTCGGTCTTGGTGCCCCGGGCCAGAATAACCAGCGTGGACTGATCCACTGTGCCGGCTGCGCTCTCCGAGTCTTCCGAAGTTTCGGGCGTCTTCGTCAGCCCCAGCGCCACTGCCAGATCACTGAAGGTGAAGGAGGTCATCAGGCCCCGTTCGTCCGTCTCATAGCCCTCCAGTTTGCCGTAGTAGGCCTGCTCGGTCTCCTCGGCGTTCCAGCAGTTGGCGATGGAGTCCTCATAGACCTGCATCTGGTTCATGGCCAGCATGCGGCCCTCGCCGAATTTCTGGGTGTTTGCGTCATACTTGGATACATAGATGGCGTTGTTGGTGGTATAGGGAACGGTGCTGGTGTACACGGCAGAGATGTTGCCGTCGCCGTCCACGCCGATGTCCATGCTGCCCCGTCCGCTGTTCTCCTCTGTGGGGGCAAAGAAGGGAATGATACAGCCGCTCCCCTGATCGGGATCCGTGATGGATGCCAGACTCGTTTCGGGGACCACATAGGCCATGCCGTTCATCTCGAACATCAGGAACAGGCTTACCGTGTCATCCAGAGCCTTAACGAAGCTCAGACTCTCACCGAAGTCCTCCTCAGTCCCGGTCAGCGCGCCCAGTTGGCCCCGCAGGAACTTCACGGTGCCGAAGTAGGGGTCTTTGTGTTCCTCCACCAGTCGGAGACCGGTGCCGTCATTGTGGTAAACGCCGTCCTGGGAAACGCCGGTCGTACCGGTCAGGCTGTTGATCATCGCATCTCCGCCGCCGGATTCGTTCAGATCCACCAGGGTGCGCAGCATTTTGGCTGTCTCCAGTGTGACCGCACCGGTGGCTGTGTTCACGCTTCCCTTCTGCAGATACAGCTTATGCACGTTGGCGTCGCTGTAACTGGTACCGTTCACGCTGGTCTCGGTCCGGGTGGCGGTATAGGCCAGATAGAAGGTCGTGTCATCCAGCATCACCATGTCCACGCTGGACAGGCGCATGCCGGCCTTCTCCCAGCCCTCCGGCGTCCAGCCGGTAACGACATTGCCACTTCCGGTCTGATAGCTGAAGAAGAACTGCGTGTTCTTGCCATAGACGTCATCCGTCGAGGTGGTATAGGCGTAGCGGAACGCCGCGCTGGGATCGCCCGAACCGGTGGAAAGGCCGTTTGCGTCGGTGCTCACATCACCCTTGCTGGCGTCGTAGTAGTCTTTCGCCTTGTCGGTGGCAGCTGTCTTCTCGTCGGAAGTATAATTGTTGCTTCGGGCGAAGAAGGTCAGCTTGCCGTCGGGACTGACAGAGGGCAGGAACTTATAGGCCCCGTCATTCGCATCCGCTACCACCTCCGGCACTGTAAAGCCGTTTGTGCCAACGGTGAAGCTTGCCGTCTTGATCACCGTGTTACGGGCGGAATTCGCCAACAGCTCCTGGGTGCTCGCGGAGGCCGTGGCGTTGCCGGCATAGTAACCATACCAGGCATCGTAGGCAGCCTTCAAAGTCGAATAGTTCTGGTATTCAGCATCGTATTTTTCCTTCGCTGCATCATAGGCAGCCTTGTTCGTTGCGTACTGCGCAAGCGCCTCAGTATGCGCGCTTTCGGCCTCCGCGTACGTCGCGTACGCATTATTGTAATAATTGCCGCTCTCTGCATCCTGCGTATAAGCCGACTGCTGCTCTTCGCCCAGTGCATCGAATTCATCAGCGGTCAGATAGTAATCCGTTTGCTTGGGCGCAGTGGGTTCTGTAACACCCAGCGTCGGCTCCACCGGTTTGAACGCCGCCTCTTCATAATTGACGTTGTTCATATACACCGTCGCGTCATTGCTGTCGGTGTAGCTGGGGCGATATACATCTGCGTCCGGCATCGTGGGCTTGGTGCTGCCGTCCGCGGCAGTTTGCGAGGCATAGCTCACCCAGGAGACATAGATCGTATTGCCGTTCACCTGACCGGAGAAGTCCAGATCGCCGGTGTTATCGTTGTCCACGACAATATAGGCGGGCTCGGTCCCCCCATCCACGGGGTTCACCAGACCGATATTCTCCTCCGCACCGGTATTCTGAATCTTAGACAGCACCAGCATGTTGGAGTCCACGGCATTCTGGATATTTTTGGGATCCCGGCTGATGGTATAGAGCAGGTAGTTTGCATCGCCCACGGTCAGCAGCTGATAGTCCGCGCCGGAGCCGAGGCCCTCAGCCAGACGGAAGGCGTCGCCGGACGAGGAATAGCCGGAGATCTGGAAGGCATTGTCCGCGAGATTTTCGGGATCGAAGGCCAGAGCCTCGATCTCATCCATGACCTGGTCCGCGTACTCAGGCCCGAAAATCTGCTGTGCGGTGAAGGTGTTGGCAGGAATGGTGATCTTGATGCCGGGGAAGCCTTCATCCTCATCGTCCAGTCCGTAAGTAGCTACGTCCGTAGTCTCGTTGAAGGCATACCACGCAAATTTCCAGCCGCTATGCTTGAAGCCATCTTCTGAGCCATCATCACCGCCACGGTTCATATCATATTCCTTAGAATAGTCGATGCCGAACTGGATCATGTCCATTTCAAAATTGAAGAGCAGGAGTACCACGCGCACGCCGAATCCGGCCCGGAATTTGAAGTTGTCAAAACTGAATGGCTCAACTTCGCTACCACCAAAGGCGGACACCGTATCATCACTGCTGACCAGGCTGGCCGCAGCGCCCATCACAGAGACGGAAGAAGAGGAGGGGTCACGCAGATTGGAGCCCTTCGTGGCGGCGTTGTTCTGCCGGGTGAAGAAGGACATGGTGATGGAGATACTGGCCTTAAAATAGATCTCAGCCTTCAAACACTCCACGCCGATGCCGGCGCCCACTTCCATGTAAGCGCAGGGGGTCAGGGACAGGCCGGAGAAGTAGGTATCGTTGCGGATTTTCTCAATGGCCACGATCGTGTCCACTTCCGCGCGCTCGTCGAGAACCGTGATCCGCACAGGGATATCAAGGCTTTCGGTTCCGTTCACCTTTTCATCCAGCATGACCAGCACAGGCTCGCTGCCGTCAGACCGGATGTAACCGAGACACTCCCAACTCGTTTCGTCAGAGCCGGTTTTCTTCTCGATTTTCAGCGTGCCGCTAAAATACGCGTTGAAGGCGTCGCTGTCAGAGATAAACTCGATGCTGCAGCCCGGAGCGCCATTGGCCACCTTCTTGCCGGACGCGCCGTCCTGGTCATCGATTCGCCATTTCTCCTCATTAGTATTCTGTTTCAGCGTATATTGATCCGTACTCGATGTCAAGTTGTTGATGTCGATATACCCGAGGTTATGTTGGGCGACTTCCACCACCTCGCGCTCATTGATGACGCCGCCGGCAGCCTCCAGGCTGACGCCCACCACGACATAAGCATAGACAATGGGGCAGACGCCCAGGCGGACCTCTTTGCGGTACTCGAACCCGAACTGGAGGAAGATCATCGCGCTGGTAAAGTGATAGGTATTGTCAACGGGACTGTACTTGAACATGACAGTGACGTTGAAGGCCAGGCTGAACTCCTTGCTGGAGCTGTGGAGCAGCTTGTCGTTGTACTGGGGCTTGCCAGTCTTCGGGTCTTTCACGATATGGCCATTGCTGTCCTTCTTCATCATCCGATGGGACTGTGCCGACTTGATAGACTGCCACTGTTCGCCCTTGGGGTTCAGATTATCCAGGATACCCTGGGCCTGATCAATGTTCTCACTGACAGGATTACCCGTCTCCCATTCGGCCTTGGTGTTCTGGATAAAGGAGTGCGTACTTAATTTTTCGTTCGTCTGGCTTTTCGTGTAGTAGTCTTGCTCCTTTTTGCAGGAAGCCAGAGGCACACCGATGGAGAAGCCTATCTCATCGCCGTCTATGATGAGAGTAACATAATCCGTAACCGCGAAACTCATGGAAGGCAGCTCAATACCCATGTCCATGTTGAACTCCGAGAAGGCGCTGCTGCTTGCACTGGAGTCGAAGCCCTGATTGCTTCCCGCGTCCGGACTGGTCATGACGCGCAGGTTGCTTCCGTCCGGGACGGTCTTGAATCCGGCGGGGTTAACGGAGTCCACGCTGATTCTGTATTCTCCGGATTCGATGGTCTCGTCAAGGGTGGAGACATCTGCAGAGCCCGAGGTGCGCAGGTCGTGGCTCGCGTGGATCTGCTGCGTTGTCTCAGACTGGGGACGGATACACAGCGCCACCGTGTCGTTGGGATTGAAGCTGCCCAGATAAAGGTTGGTCTGCGCTGCGTCATAGCCGCTTGAGTAGTTCCCACTTTTATCCTCATCGGCCACAGGCAGCATGTCGCCGTAGAGGGGGTCGCTGATAAAGACCGCCGCGGGATCATGGAACTCATAGAGCAGATTGCCGCGGTAGTCCGTGGACCAGTCCTCCCGCAGGAACTTGGCGTCGACCAGGTACCAGTTGGGGTGTATTTTCTGGATTTCGGAGGGCGGGAGCTTACTTTCTTGTTCACCATCATCTCCATCATAGATATAAGTGGGGGTGGGTGTTCCGCAGTCGCCGCCCAGAGGAACGTCCACGGTCTCCAGGGAGTTGGCGACCGCGCCGAACATGAGCTTGCCGTCGCCGGAATAGGACCCCGCCGCATGGGTGATGACCGGCTTCTTGCTGTTGTTATAGACAACGGTCTCGGAAGTGTACTTGCCGCTGTCAATGAAGCGGAAGCCCTGCATCTCCTTGCTGAGGGCAGAAAACGCCGCCGAATCCGTGATAGAGGTGACAAAAGAGGGCAGGATCTGTGCAGGATCATCAGATTTGTACCCCGCCGGGACAGAGAGGCATCGCGGGGTCATATTGTAGTAGAATTTCAGGAAGTGCTGCACAGGCTGTCCGTCAGCACCAAAGACGGGGAGGAACTCAGTAATGTTGTACTGATCCTCGTCCAGGACCTCCACCAGCACGTCATAGACTTCGACTCCGTCCTTGACCACAGGCGTAAGAATGAACTGGTTTGCATCCGTCAACTCGCCATCGATCTGGCCGTTGCCGTTGTAGTCGATGTAGTGCTCAATACGGCCGATGGACAGGGTCATGTCGCTCTCCACGGAGACATAGTCGGAGGCGTAATAGGTAAAGGTAAGCTCATTCATGCCGAACATGCCCATGCTGATGGGGATAAGGGCATCGCCTGCGTACGCTTCACCGTTAAAGAGGATCTGATCCGTGTGAGGCAGGTGGAAATTGATGTATTGGAGGTTCTCGACAGTCCCGTTGGAGGTCACCATGGTAGACGTATTACTAAACTGGTCCGCCGTCAGGTACTTCGTTTCGGTCTTGAAAGGAACCGTGTAATTTCCGCCCTCCATTTTTGGGGTCTGGCTCACCTTATAGGAAAGTTCAATGCTCGCGTTTTGAAAGAATTTGTCCACGGTGTTCTGGATCTGCTCAGTGTCCAGATTGCCGTCCTCGGTCCGGGGAACGGAAGGGGCCACATTCACATTGATCTTCTGCACGCGGTTGAGGACCACGTTGACCGTGTAGTCGTCACTGGTACTCAAATCACCGCCACTGGCAAAAGTCAGTCCATTGGAACCCACAAGCTTCAGAGTGGCGCTCTTGTCATCCCCCACCGTACCGGTGTTGACTATGTCGCCCGCGCTGTTGGTGAGGTATAGGGGAGTTTTGCCGCTCTCGGTGGGGATGTACTGATAGCTGGAATAAATGGGACCCGACAGCGTCAACGTGGTGCCGACGTACACATTTCCAGATTGATCCACGCCGCCAGCGCCGGACGCCACGGAGATCGAGGGCGCAATCGCCTTGTACAGACTCGTGCGCTCCGCCGCGGTGATGGTATCGTCATCCGCCGTGTGGACCAGGTATTTGATATCTCCCGTCAACACCCGGCGCGCTGCCTCGGCCTTCATATAGATGGAGCCGCCGGCATCTCTGGTATCAGCCCAGCCAACATCCTCGGAACCCATGGCAATGAACAGGCCCTTAGCCCCCCGGACAACCGGAATTGTTTTGTTCACATTCGAGTATGTTCCGGCCGATCCTCTTTTGACAAACTCACTGGTGCCGCTTATCACGTCCAGAGAGTTTCCCGATGCGCTATTGGTCAGGCCCACCGAGCTGGTCGTGTGATACTGATGTAAGGAATTGTTTTCCGTTTTGCCGCGGAATATGGCATACACATTGGTGAACATCTGGTCGAAGTTTTCAACGGTCTGCTTGTTCCACTTGAGGTATTGATTGTTCGATCTGCCAACTGCGCCGGAATACCGGCCCATATAGCCGTCGGACTGTTTCTTTACCTGATCATAATTATCCCAGCCGTTGTAGGACAGGCCCTGGGTATCGTTGACGATGGCACTGGAGCTGAAAGAACCATCCAGCGCCGCACGGTCGGTCCAATGGGTGCTGATAGGCATGGTGGTACGGTTGAAGTTCAGGGTCGCGCTGAGATCATAGGTCAGCGCGCTGACGTCGCCGCTTCCCCCAAAGGAGAAACCCACATCCGCGCTTTCCTGCGTCACAGGCTGGGCAATCACCGTATCGCTGCCGGAGGGCGCAATGGCCCCTGTGGGCTGGGTATTGCCGGACACGTCGTCCGCCTCAGGGGTATAGAGCATGGTGGCCAGATTCGGCGTTTCGCTCTCGCCGCTGTTGTAAAGCTTCACCCGGGCTGTACCCTTGCCCTCGACCACAGCGCTGTTGCCGCCGCCGATGGGGTTGTCCAACACCACGGTAAAGCTGAGGTCGCTGTCCTCCTCAGCGATGACCTCGCCGTTGTTGATCAGAGGGATCTCGATGGTCATCTCATCCATATCCGTGGAGAAGTAGAGCTGCCCCTCGGTGTAGGAATAGTCCTCGCCGGCGACGGCGGTGCCGTCTTCGGTGTGGTAGTCCACCGAAGTCACATATTGCAGCGCGCCGGTGCGGCACACGGTCAGTTTTGCCGTCCCCGCGGCCTTGTCCACGGTGATATCGGTGGTCTCAAAGGCGAAGAAGCTGGGCTCCTGCTCCTCGTTGTCCTCGATGGAAATTGCCAGAGTGTTGGCGGTATCATACAGTTCGCCGCCCTTGCAGGCACTGATACGCAGAGCCAGCAGCTCCACGTTTTCCGCCTCGTCGTCATCCACGGGCAAAATCCTGATTTCCTTGACCGACTCGCCCTCGGCGAAGGTCATGGTGAATTCATAGGTGCCGTAGGGGGCGATTTCGTACTTCTCGGGATCCAGAACGCTGAAGCTCTTCTCCGGGTTGCGCTCCAGATCCTCCGGAATGGCGGGCAGGTCGTCATCGTCAGGCACATACACCTCGCCTTTGTAAGAGGTAGAGCAATAGCGCTGGCCGCCCACGGTGTAGATGCAGCGGATGTCGCCGAGTTCCAGAACATCGTTGTCCACATCCAGCGTCTTTTCAGTGCCCACGTCGCTCCACATACCGTCGGCATTCTTGGCCTGCCAGAGGTACTTGCTCGCCGTGACGCTCAGGGACAGGACCGTGTGACCGTAGACCGGATTGCCCTCCTCGTCCACGGTGTCAGGCTCCACTACCTCGGCGGAGATCGTTGCCGGATCCTTCGCGGCCAGAGGCTGGACATCCTGGCCGTAGGCCTGATATGCCGCGATGGGCAGCGTGTCCTCCACCATCATCACATAGTCATAGAAGCAGGCCGCCGTAGAAGCGGAGTAGCTCCCGTCATCCATCTGGGAGAGAACGGGAGCCACTGTCACGGTAATGTCTGCCTTGCCGACCGTGCCTCCAAGACGATAGATTTTGATGCTTTTCTCGCCGGCGTCCTCAGCGGTGGCCAGCTGGCTGTTTTCGAAGACGAAGGTTCCGTAAGGGAATTCAGCCTCCCAATCCTCCTCGATGACGTTCCCGTTTTCATCTGTCAATATCAACGAGCCGTCATCATTCTGGATGACAGCAGCCAGTGCCGGTGTCACCAGCTGCGTGCTGAACACCAGAACCAAAAGCAATGACACAAATCTTTTGAACACACGCGATTTCATGTTTTTTCCTCCTACTCCTGGATTATTTATTATAAGATTCTTAGCTCTCCGAAAACGATACCATCTCTATCAGGCCCATTCTCCCAACAGCATCTCCACGACCTCGTTCCACGCCAACTCAACAACCATAAAGCCGCTTTGATACCAGTGAATGAATCCGCCGTTGGTGTCGGCAGTTTCCCAGATTTCTTGATTAGATAAGGCACGAAAACGTACGCTCTGCAGATGCGGTTTCAGATCCACCACGGCGCAGTTTCCCGTATGAAACGTCACCTGCAGCAAATGCCCGTCCAACGTCATTACGCTTTTGATTGGCATTGTTCTGCTCATCGTACAGCCTCCCTCTGGTGCATAAAGAAATCCCCAGTACAAAAATAATTGTACTGGGGATAAAATCTTTTGTAATGAGACGAAATGTCCCTATTTTTCGTTTGAGAGCATTTTTGTAAGCTGCTCCCGCTTCTCCGTCGGCTTTCCGGAGATATGAAGCTTATCATAAATATGCGTCAGTTTATTTTTTACGGTGTGTTCCGCGAGATACAGTGTATCCGCAATCTCTTTCCGCGTCTTTCTCTGGACGATCAGCCGGGCGATTGCCAGCTCGCTCTCCGTCAGGCCCAGATCGGCGGAATTGTTTCCGGAAAGGCCCCGCTTTACGTTCTCCATCTCATCCGCGCAGGCAAGGATGGCGCTGATCTGCTGCGGGTATTTTCTCTGCATGGCCGTCAGCAGTTCCCGCAGGTATACACCGTTTTCCACGAAGGGCAGGAGGATGCCGTCCGGCACAGCGATCTCCAAGGCGGTGCGAAGTTCCTCCTCAGCGTCCTTTTGCCTGTTCAGGGCATAGTAGGCCGCCGCGAGCTGGATATGGATATGCAGTTCGCACAGCAAATACGGGATCGCCTGACAGGACTTCAGCAGCCCCTCGCTGCGGCCGATCACCACCGCATATTGTTTTTGGGCCAAAAGCACCTGATTGTAGATAATCTCAAACATGGGGCGGGCAGGATTCAGCAGATTGGCCTCCGCCAGCTTTCCATCACGGAGCCAGATGGGGAGACGATCCACCCGGCCCAGCAGCGCGTGGACATAGGCAAGGCAGCCGTCCAGCACCGTGAAGAGCATCGGGTCACGGGATGCCTTAAACTGTTCCAGCTTCCTTTCGTACCACTCCTCCTGATACGGCAGCTGGCCGCAGAGCGCCAGCCGCAGAGACAGGAAATCGCAGCACAGCAGGATGTAATTCTGCTGCTCTCCGGCAGCCGACGCCCGTGCTTTTTCCAGCATGATATGCGCATCGACAAACTGCCCCCGGTTGAAAAACGCCTCCGCCTCCATGATCTGTTCCGCGCCCATGCCCTGACCGTCCGTCACTTGATAATAGTACGGCATGGAGTGATTCATCTCGTTGATCTCACTGTCCAGCTTCCCGGCTTCCCGGTGGAACATCATCAGGACAGAGGGGGATCCGAACGTGAAAGAACCATTTTTGGGGATGCTGATGGATGGACGGGACATCAGACGGCACGCGCTTTGGTGCAGTTGGCTCATGGCAGTGATATCGTTGTAATACAGGAAACTCATGATGAGGTCGCAATTGCCCAGCAGGTTGTTTCGCTCATCCTCTGCCAGCTCAGACTGGCTCACCGCTTTCAGCAGAACATCCTTGATCTTCAGCATTCTGGGGATCTGCTGCCAGGAGAACAGGCGGCGCATCAAAACCAGAAGTCCCTGGAGCTCCGCCATCAGTTCCTCCTCCGTACAGTTGTCCAGCAAGGAGAGAATCCGTTCCGGCGCGATAGCCGCAAGCTGCGTTCCACCGTCCAGACCGATGACGCGCAGCGCGGAGCGTCTGTCGCCTGCCTGATCGTAAAAATTGATTGCCTGGGTATACTGCCTTTGGGATTCATGCCACTTACCATAGCGTGTACGGCAGGCCGCCTGCTCTTCGGAAGGAAGCCGGGAAAACTGCTTCTGCATGCACTCCTGCAGCATATGGTGGAACCGATAGGTCTGGGTATCGGGAAGATACCGCACGAAGGCGTTGCTGGCACTGAGGTTTCGGACACGATCCGCCACGTCCGTCTGTTCCGTAATATATTCCGCCTGCTGGAGGGAAAATTCGTCGGCGAGGCACATCTTTTGCAACAGCTCCACATAACCGGCGTTCAGTCCTTCCACCAGCGTGTGATCCATCATATCGAGAACATCGTCTCTTCCATCCAGCAGACCTTTCCCCATGGAGATGGATTTCAGATTCAAATAGACGGCCGAGAACCAGCCCTCGCTCTGTTCGCTGAGTTCCGCAAGTTGCTTTTTGCTCATGGACACACCGCAGCGGCGGCAGTAGATGGAAAGCTCTGTGGGATTCAGCCGCAGGTCACCTGTCGCGATGGCGTGCCGCCGTTGTCCAAGATGCATATCCTCGCTCTGTGACAAAATGGCATTGCGGGAGGCAACGATAATATGCAGGTTGCTGACAGGGATGTCGGTCAGTTTGATCAGCATGGACAGCACACGCCCGTCATTCATCAGGTGGTAGTCGTCGATAAACAGAAAAAACTGATCCTCCCGATGACAGAGGTAATCCAGGACGGTCTCCGCAAGCAGGCCGACAGCGGTTTCGCCCATCGGGAAGTCAAACTGACTGATTTGCTTTCCAAGCTCCGTATTGTGAAACGCTCCACAGAAGCTCTTCCAGAACAGGTTGATGTTGTTGGAGTAGATATTGACACGAAATACCTGATCTCCCATCTGTCTGCGTTTTTCCAGATACCATGACACAGCCGTGGTCTTGCCGTAGCCCATTGGCGCGATGATCGTTGTAAACGCACTCTCTTCGATCTGCCGCAGACACTCCTGCATGCGTTCAGATATATATATCGTGTTCAAATTCTCTCTGTATCGTGACATAAAGGCTCCCCTCTCTCCGGAACATACGAGCATATGTATTCTCTGCGCGATGCGCGCATAGGGTCCTCCGGAAACTCTGACTGCAATTTTTAGGGCAACACCGCATAGTTCGGCAAGAGTATTCGGTGAGAGATTTTGAGTTCGGAAAAAGGTACTTTTCGCGGGAATACTTGGTGTATTGCAAGAAAAAGTACCGCATTTCCGGCTCAAAAGATCCGCCGAAGACCGCAGACGCAATTGTGCGGTGTTGCCTTAATCTGTCGTGATGAACCCCGTTTCCCGAATGTCGATTCCCATACGCCGCACCAATTCCGCACCAATTTGCCATGAAAATATATGTAGATACATGGATTTATGTAACAGAAAAGTACACAAATATGGGTTTTATTGAGCTTTATAAAGGTATATTGAGATATGAAACAGGCATTTAACCTATGATTACCCCAATTTGCCGGATTCCATTATGAGATTTTCATGAGCTTGGCCAGTGCCTGACGCTTGTTCCGCCCCTCGCCGCCCAGGCCCAGCTTCTCGTAGACGGCGTTCAGGCGGTTGTTGACAGACTTCACGGAAATACTCAGAATTTCGGCGATCTCCCGGCTGCTCTTGCGCTGGGCCGCCAGACCGGCGATCTCCAGTTCCCGCTCCGTCAGACCGTACCGCGCCAAAAGGTTCTGTTCCTGCCGGGTGTCCTCCCGTCCGGCGCGGAACCTGGCAGCGAGGGTATGCAGGCTCTTCCGGGTCTCCCCCTCTGCCATCTCGTCCAGAAGCCGGTCCAGACAGGGGTCGCTCTCGGCGAAGGGCAGCAGGATGCCGTCCGGCTGCGCCAGGGACCAAGCCTCACAAAGCGCTTGCCGTGCGGCCGTTTCCTTTCCGAGATGCATCAGCGCCACGGCGTTTTGCAGGTGGGCATAGATGCCGCACAGGGCGAACCGGGCATCGGCGCTGGCCCGGAGCAGCCGGGGCGTCCGGGCAGCTGCCTGCGCCCACTGGCTTCGCTCCAGCAGCACGCGGCCCACAACAACCTGAAAGACCGGCTCGATCAGTGGGAACACCTGTGCCATGCTGGCGCCTTCCGCCGTCAGCCACGCGGGGAGCTGCTCCGTCTGCCCCAGCAGGGCGCTGAGCCATCCCCGGCCCAGTTCCACGGTGGTCAGCAAACGGTACTGATGCTCACGGCGCAGGGTGTCCGCCGCGCGATCCAGCGGGGAAACGTCATTCCGGGGCGGCTGCTCATACAGCGCCAGCCGGGCAGAGAGGAAGGCGGCGGCAGTATAAATGCTGTATTCTCTCGCCTCCAGCGCCTGTTCCTCCGCCTGGCGGCAGAGAATATCGGCGTCGGTCAGGTTTCCCCGCATAAATTCCGTTTCGGCCTGCATGATGGTTTCCGCGCCGCTGCCATGTCCGCTGGCAACGCGGCTGTAAATAGGCATACATTCCCGCATCTCGTCATTCTCCCGGTCAAGGCCGCCGCTCTTGCTGTGGTAGAGCATTAAAACGGAGGGCGAACCCTGGGTCCATGGGTTGCGGTCTGCGGGGATCAGGGCGTGGATCTGCCGGTAATAGGCGCTCATAGCAGAGATGTCATTGAAGCACAGGAAAGACAGGCGCAGCAGGGCCTCTCCCGCCAGCTGATTCCGCTCCTGCCGGGAAAGGTCGGTGCAAAGCGCCATGCTGCGCTGAAACAGCGCGTGATACCGCTGCATTTCCGGGATGTCCCGGCCGTAAAAGAGCAGCAGCATGAATACCAGCAGCGCCTGCGGATAGCGCAGCTGGCACTCCTCTGGGCAATTTGCCATCCAGCGGCGCATCAGCGGCAGCCGCTCGGGTCCGAAGCTCAGGCCCCGGTCCTGTCCCACCGTCCGCAGGAGGTCATCCCAGCTGCCGGTTTTTTCATAGCACTCCGCGGCAAGGCAGCACTCGCCCATCTTCTCATACCACTGTCCCAAGCGGATCATGGTGGCATTCTGTTCCGTTTCCGGCAGCAGTAAGAACTTCTTCCGGGCGCAGGAACGCAGCATATTGTGATAGCGATACACACCGTCGGTACAGGTGATAAAGGCATTTTGTTCTGTCAGCTGGCTCAGCAGCGCCGCAGTGTCATCTTCCGGCCACAGGAACTCCGCTTCTTCCAGCGTGAAATCGTCCGGCACACTCAGCCGCACCAGAAATTCCCGCTGGCGGGCCTCCAGAGGGCGAAACAGCACCTCGTCTATGAGCGGATAGATATTTGTGGTGTTTTCCGGCCATTTTCCGGTCTGCGCATAGGCCCGCAGCTTCAGATAGACCATGGAGAACCAGCCCTCGGTACTGCTGGCCAGCATCTTCACATCCCGGATGTTCATCAGCTGGCCGCTCCGGCGTGCATATTCCCGGACGTCCGTTTCTCCGAGCCGCAAATCGTCCACATTCAGTTCCCACAGGCGGGGACCCAGCTTCATCTGTGCTGCCCGGTCAAAGATCACGTTGCGGGAGAGGAGAATAACATGGGTCCGCTCCGGCAGGTGATCGCTTAAAAACAGGATCAGGGATGTAAACGCGGGATCCGGCAGAAAGTGCAAGTCATCAATGATGTAAAAAACATCGTGGGATTTCCCGGCCAGAGCATCGGTCAGCAGTTCCATCATCAGCTGCCGCGCCTGCGGATCTGCGGGAAATCCAAGAGCGGACATTTCCTTTTCCAGTTCCGGCCATTCCCGGAGGTTCCGGCAAAAGCCTCGCCAGAAATCCGTCAGGGAGTCCGTGACGATGGTCCGCCACAGGATCAGAGCATCCGATTTCTTCTTTCGGCAATGATCTGCCCACCAGCTGATGGCTCTGGTTTTTCCGTATCCAATCGGGGCCACGATGGAAGTAACCGGATATTCGGAAATGTGGGCCAGCGCGCCGGAGATATAAGTTGTATTCAGCTTGACAGGCATTGCGAGGCACCTCGCTCATTACATACTCCCTATCATCATACTGGAAAATGCCTTGAATTGCAAGAGATCGAAAACCATACACAAGAAAGCGGCAAGCAACGCAAAGCGGGACCCACTTTGCGAAAACCGCAGATCTCCGCTTTCGCGGAAACCCACGGTTTCCTGCTTGTTGAGGCTTCGCCCCAATCCCCGCAGAACACAGTTTCCGTGTTCTGAAACGCAAGACAAGTCCTGCATTTTTCAAATCGCTTTATGGCGGTCAGCTCAACACTGTTCCGCATCTTTTTTTGTGGCATCCGGTCCTTCATGGACTTCCTCCGTGCCAAGGAAACGGTCGATATTGGCCTTGGCCGTCAGCAGCTCCTTCATGTCCTCCCGTGCTTTGCGGTACTCGGAATCTCTCCCTTGCGGCAACCGCAAGTTTACAGGGCCTGTGCCGGATGATAGAATAAAGCTGTATTTAGGGAGAAGTATCTTAGGGCGGAGCATTTTAGGGAGGATGGAAAGCAATAAGGGGGTAGTCTGCCCATTGCCGTGTTCGCGGGAAGGGCAGAGAATCAACGTATAACGTAGCCGATCAAGAACACAGGATCAAGAACTTTTACATAAAGGCTACGCATAACGTAGGCAAAATGATATGTCGGCAAACGACTACGTTATGCGTAAAAACTGCACTTCCGCGCAGAAACTCGAGTAGATTTAGGTGTCATATACACTATACTTCTGGCATGGTAAACTGACACTGTATTTATTAGATGAACTTCCCCAGAATGGGCCTTGTTAAGTAGTGAGCTGAGGATGCGAAGCATCCCGGCAGGTTGAATGAAGCATTTTTGGCCAGGAAAGCAGATTTAGGTATAGCTGAATCTTCCTGACAGCTGCAGTATGATGATACTGGATTTATTAGAGATGGTTTTCCCTCCTATGGGACTTACTAAGTTGTGAGCCGAGGTTTTTCGGTATGCTGAATGTGGACAAGGGGGATTGCTATACCCATTTGTGCCACACAGAGTTTCTTTAGGCCGAATAACCTGTGAGAATTGAATAACCGAGAATTTTGAAAGACACGAAAAGTACGACTGCGCGCATCAAGTGCAGCCTCTTTCCGTGTCTTTTCGCGTCCGAAACAGCTGTGGTGTTTGCCAGCCACGGCCCGGCAGGAATGCCGGCGAGAAAATGACTTGTCGATCAAATTGATAAAGAAGCATGGAGAGCCGTTGAAGCGGTACGGCAGGAATACCGCCTAGGGAGCATGGCAGCCTCCCGCCCTGTGCGCCATGGTGACAGCATGGTTCAGGCAGCGCAGGAATACGCATGTTTGGCATAGGGAAAACCATTGTTTTTCTTATAGGCCAGGGGGGAGAGAATGCCCATTTCGTTCAGCACGGTGGCGATCCGCAGGGCGCTTGTCCCGTCCAGGCGCATACGGAAGATGTCCCGGACAACACGGGAAGCATACGGGTCAGGTACAAGCAGGTTTTTGTTTTCCTCGGACTTCATATAGCCGTAAACAGGAAAGGCTCCAACAAAATCTCCGTTACGGCGCTTTATATCCAAAGAGGTACGGGTCTTGATGGAAATGTCTCGGCAGTAGGCTTCGTTCATAATGTTCTTGACGGATACGGTCAGATCGTCACCGCTGCCTTCATGGGCGGTGTCGATGTTATCCGTGATGGCAATAAAGCGAACACCATAAGTGGGGAACACCCGGCGCAGATAGCGTCCGGTTTCGATGTACTCTCGTCCCAGGCGGGAGAGGTCCTTTACAATGACGCAGTTGATCTTGCCATCGGTAATGTCCTGCATCATTTCCTTAAACGCCGGACGGTCAAAAATGATACCGCTGTAACCATCGTCGATTTTTTCGGATACGATTTGGATGTCCGGGTTTCGCTCAATGAAGTTCTCAATCAGCTTCCGCTGGTTGGTAACGCTGTCGCTCTCGCTGGAGCGATCATCTGTGTAAGACAGACGAATGTAAGCTGTTGCCTGATATTTTGGCATGAAAAAGCACTCCTTTCCTCCCGGAAGCTCCCGCAAGAAAAGAGTGGATTTCGAGGTTTTCAGTTTTCATCCTTTTCCATACACATCGTAGCACGCTTTTATAAAAAGAGCGAGGATGTCGATTACCTTAAAATCCCTTGCAGGCACTCCTCCAATGTGACCCCGTTGCTGGCAAATGCGGCGTTTACCACAAAATCACCGCAGCGAAAGCGATAGGGATTTTTGATTTGGTGAAGAAAGGCCGCGATTCGTTCCTCTTTGGGAAGGTCTTTATCTACCGCAACTTCACGGATGTCAACCAATTCATCGGTTGCTGATTGTGGACAGGTTTGTGTCAACTGGTTCATAAGGGTTCTCCTTTCTTTGAAGTCGGTTTCAAAATCACATGAATGCGCTGGCAACCGAAGCTGCCAGCGCATGGTATCTAACTTTGAAAAGAAAGGGCTGCACCCAAATGATGACTTGTTGTTGCTAACAGCAAATGGACGCAGCCTTTCAGATTATATCCGTTGCTTTCGTCACATTTGCCACGCCCCCCTGACGATGGGGACACTTCTGGTCTCCGCTGGCGCGGCTGTCATAACTCCGCAGCGTCGTTTTGCTCGTGCGCCGCAGGGTTCCTCCCAAGTCTTTAGGAGGCCGTGAGGAAGTATCTTTAAGCCCCCATGCAGTCACCGCGCCCTGAAGTGCCATCTCCAGGTTCCAGGCTTACGTTGATCGCTCAGGACAGCCGATTCATCACCTCCTTGGCTTGTCCTTCTTGGCGGCGCACCTGATCCGCTCGTACATGGGATATGTACCAGAAATGCCGTCTATTCAGTTGTCAATGTTCCAATGAAGGCAAAAGTTGTCCTTCTAATAACACTGACAAAAATGGCATTATTCGGACGCTTGAGAAAAAACTTTTTCCAGTTTTTTTAAGCCAAGATGGATACTGTCACGCACACGGCGCGGGTCAACGCCTTCGACTTGGGCAATCTCCTTCACGCTCATATCCAAGTAGAACCGAGCATAGATCCGTTTGGCCTGCTTGCCCGGCAGTTCCATCACCGCAGTGTAGATCTGATCGCGCAACTGTTTGTCCTCCAGGGCTTCTTCCGGAGTCGGAGAACGATGTACAACAGCGTCCTCAATACCATTGTCGCAATCCAGAGAGTATTGTGCCTTGTAGCGATACATCTGACGCTCATGTGCGGCTTCTGTAAATTTCGGGTTATAAAGTCCACTTGCACGGAGTTTCCGGTCCATCTTCACGGATAAACAAGTCCACCGTCACGGTGAAGGAGTCCGGCTAAATCAGAGCCTTTATA